>CABSXY010000036.1 GCA_902481695.1 uncultured Haemophilus sp.
CAATTAGTTAAAAACCTATTTTTATCCAGCGAACGTTCTCTGACACGTAAAGCCAATGAAGCCTTAATGTCATTGGTGTTAGATTGGCGATATGATAAAAACCGTATCTTAGAAACCTATCTTAACGAGATTTACCTTGGGCAAAATGGTGATGTTCAAATTCACGGTTTTGCACTGGCGAGCCAATTCTATTTTGGTCGTTCTATCCGTGAAATTAGCCTAGACCAAATTGCCCTTTTAGTTGGCATGGTGAAAGGCCCATCCCTTTATAATCCATGGCGAAATCCACAATATGCACTCGATCGCCGAAATGTGGTGTTAAAACTAATGCTTGATCACCAAATGATTGGGGATGAGTTGTATGAGATGTTGAGTAAACGTCCATTAGGCGTGCAAGCTAAAGGTCAAATTTCACGTAAATACCCGGCTTTCATTCAAACATTGCAAGCCGATCTTCGCCGTCAATTAGGGGAAAATAAAACCTCTGCACTACTTGGTGCACGTATTTTCTCCACCATGGATTTAAAACAACAGGCACAAGCTGAAAATGCTGTGGTGAATACGGTTAATCAATTACAAATACAAACTAAAAATCCACATTTAGAAGGCGCAATGATTGTGGCGGATTATCACTTGGGTGAAATACGTGCTGTTGTCGGTGGATTACAAACAGAATATGCCGGATTTAACCGAGCCTTAATGTCAAAACGTCAAATTGGTTCTTTGGTAAAACCATCCATTTATTTGACCGCACTGATGAATCCGGAACAATTCCGTTTAAATACACCGATTCAAAACCAGCCAATCACGATTTATGTTAAAGGTAGCCAACCTTGGCAACCTCGTAACTACGATCGTAAATACAGCGGTTCGGTTATGTTGATGGATGCCCTTGCTCGCTCGCTGAATATTCCAACGGTAAATATTGGGATGAAAGTTGGTTTAAGCAAAGTGATCGATACGCAAAAAGCCATGGGCTGGGATAATGTAACGATTCCAAAAGTGCCTGCAACCTTGCTCGGTTCTTACAGTATTTCACCTTATGATGTGACAAAACTCTACCAAACCATTGCAAATCAAGGTGGTAAAATTGAGTTAAGCACCATTCAAAGCATTACCGATCGCCAAGGCAATATTATTTACGAACACAATACCGTGCCGGATCAAGTTGTGCCGAGAGAAGCGGCTTATCAAACCTTGTATGCAATGCAACAAACAGTCGAACGTGGTACCGCGCGTAGCTTACAAAATGATTATGCGGATCTTCGTCTTGCGGGTAAAACAGGAACCACCAACGATGCTCGTGATACGTGGTTCGTCGGTATTGATGGTAAGAATGTCAGCACCATTTGGTTAGGTCGTGATGATAACGGTGAAACCAAATTAACAGGTGCCTCAGGTGCATTACAAATCTATAAAGATTACTTAAACCGTGTGGTCATTGAAAAACTGAAACTTGGTCAACCTTCTACAATTAAATGGGTTGGCATCAATGCTTACGGTAGTTGGAGTTGTGGTAGTAGCCGAACAATCCCTGTTTGGGCAAATAAAGATCAAAACTTCTGTGCGTCTGCGCAAACAACGAGTACGGCGACGGCTACCGCTGCACAGACTACGCAATCGCCACAACCTGATCAACCTGAATCCGCAAAACAAGAAAGTGTATGGGATGTGTTAGATAATAAAGCGCCTGTTGAAGAAGTGGCACCTGCTCAATAAACTCGCTTATTTTTAACCGCACTTTTATATCTCCATAAAGCGCCTAACAAAGGCGCTTTATTCTTTTGAGCATAAAATAACCATCTAGGGTTTCCACCTCTTGTGAATTTTTTGATCTCAATCACAAAAATTAGAATTATTTATTGTCATTTCACTGATATCAAAGGATAATTATAAATAGGAATTAATTTCATTTGAGGTAATGAGGTAAATAGACGATGCTATTCCGTTCTATTCGATTTTTCTTTTTAATTTTTTCACTCGCCTTTTCTTCTTCACTCTTTGCACAAGATAACTATCAACAATGGGTTGATGATATTACGGCTCGCTTAGATAAAACGTCTCAACTTATCCAACAAGGCAATACAGATGATGCCCGTACTGAAGTACAAATGGCTTATTTTGAAGTCTTTGAAAATCTAGAAGGCCCGATTCGTATCAATTTCTCCGCACAAAAAAGTTACCAAATGGAAGCGACTTTTGGTGAGATCCGTAAAATGATCGGTGAGGGCAGCTCACAAAAAGATATTCAGACTAAAATTGATCAGCTCAAAAAAGAATTAAAAGAAGTGTTGCCATCATTAGTTGAAGGCCATCAACTCAATGCCGATGGACAACATGGCGTTTATGATAATCAAGCGATTGCCCCTTATTGGCAACAAAGTTTTAAAACCATTGATGACTTGATCGCTCAAGGGATCGATGCTTATCAAAGTGGAGATCTTGCTAATGCCAAAAAACTGTTCCAACAAGCACAATATGATGGCTATAAAAACTCAGAAATGGAAATGTCCATTCGCCAAAATCGCTCTGCAGAAATCTCAGCCGCGATTAACCAACAGTTTTACAACATCATTCGTTTAAGTGAACAAGCCGATCAAATTACGGAGCTTGGCTACCAAAGCACGCAATTATTACAAGATATTGAAGAAAACTTGCCTAACCTGCCAACGACACGTGAAGAACAAAATGTTCAATCTAATGCAGCACAGCAAGCAACAGATAATCAACAAGAACAAGATTGGAATAAGATTAAACAAGAGATCAACCAACGTATTCAACAGGCTATTGCGCTCTATCAACAAGGTGAAAGCAAAAAAGCGATTCTTTCCGTACAAGACACCTATTTCGACGTGTTTGAAAGTACAGGAATGGAAAACAAAGTGGGTTCCCGTGATAGTAACTTTAAAGCAGAACTTGAAGGCTACTTTACTCGTCTAGTCAGTTTAATGAAAGCTGGACAAGGTGATAAGTTACAAGCTCAAGCTGATGGTTTAAACCAGAATTTAACTAAAGCGGTTGAAATGTTACAGGGCGAAGAGCAAAGTGATTGGTCGATGTTCTTATATAGCCTTTTAATCATTCTTCGTGAAGGTTTAGAAGCGTTATTGATTGTTGCAGCTATCGTGACTTACTTAATTAAAAATAACCACCAAGATAAATTGCCAGTTATTCGTCAGTCTGTTTATGTGGCGTTAATTGCCAGTGTGATTACCGCATTTATCTTCCAGCTTATCTTTGAAAACTCCGGTCAAAACCGCGAATTGCTCGAAGGCTTTACGATGATTTTTGCCGTCGTCATGCTATTTATGATGAGTTACTGGTTATTATCCAAAGTCGAATCACAAAACTGGAAACGTTATTTATAAGGTAAACTCTCTACTGCCCTCACAACAGGCTCACTCATCGGTCTATGGCTTACTAGCTTCTTAGCCGTATATCGCGAAGGGGCGGAAACCGTATTATTCTACTATGCCCTTGTGGGTGATGCGAAAAGTGCGGTCAGTTTTATCTACCTTTTCGCAGGTATCATTGTCGGCGCAATTATTCTCACCATTTGCTACTTCGTGATGCGTTATACCGTGGTGAAATTACCGCTTAAACCATTCTTTATGTTCACGGGTTCTTTCATGTATTTAATGGCCTTTGTATTCGCCGGTAAATCTGTTTTAGAACTCATTGAAGGCAAACTTTTCGAGCCAACGCTGATTAGCGGTGCGCCTGAAATTTCGTGGTTAGGTATTTATCCTTATATGGAAACCTTGATTCCACAAGCAATCTTACTCGTCGCAGCCGTATTTGCTCTGTTTATTATGAAATATCAAAGCAAAAAAGCCGCGTAATACCCAACAATCCTTTAGGAGAAAAACAATGAAAAAAGCACTTTTAGCAACAGCATTATTTGCGGGTATTTTCACCGCGTCTACTGCTAACGCATTCCAAGAATATCCAATCGGTGAAGCGGTAACCATGAATGAAATGGAAATTGCGGCGGTTTATCTCAAACCAATCGATATGGAACCACGTGGCATGGGTTTACCTGCTGCGAAATCAGATATCCACTTAGAAGCGGATATCCACGCAGTAAAAGGTAACAAAAATGGCTTTGGTGATGGTGAATGGATGCCTTACTTAACTATCAACTATACTTTAGTAAATGCTGATACGGGTGAAAAACAAGAAGGTACCTTCATGCCAATGGTAGCGGGTGATGGCCCTCACTACGGTGCAAATGTGAAAATGATGGGTGTGGGTAACTATAAATTAACTTACCACATCGACCCACCATCAAAAGCGGGTATGCACCGTCATACCGACTCTGAAACGGGTGTAGGTCGTTGGTGGAAACCATTTGATGTAAGCTATGAATTCAAATTCACTGGCATCAAATAATCTCAGGTAAATATTAATTTTACCGACTTGCCTTCCCCTGTTTGTCAGGGGAAGGCAATAGCATTTCATTTAACCTTAAAATATCGTCTGTTTTATCCTATTAAATGGTCAAACTATGAATTATTTTTTTACTTTTTTCCTTCAAGCACTTTTACCTTTTTCATTATTACTCGGTGTTTATCACAGTAAACAATCCTCTGTAAGTGCAAAAAAAATAATTTGGCTTAGCCTATTCGGTTTTATTGCCGGTATCGTACTGCGCCTTAGTTTACCTGCGGGACAAATAACCAATTTAATCGTCAATGCGGTAATATTGGTGCTATTGATTATCTTTGCCTTATGTTTAATTTTCGGCAAAGGTCGCTTACCTGCCTTTTGGCAAACTGTATTAATGCTCATCGCTGGAAGCTTCTGGGCAAAAGATCCCAACATTACCGCGCTTGTTTCTACAGATGTCATCAACACGGACTCAATCCTGCACATAAGTGCGGTCATTTTTGCCTTTGTTTTTTGTTTATGCTTACAAGGTTGGATCGATTTACTTTTAAAACAAGCGGGAAAAACACAACAAAAATCGACCGCACTTTTAAAAGGTGTGATGAGCCTTCTCTTAATTTGCTTACTGGTTCCACTTATTGGTGAACTCTTATTAATTTTAATGAAACTTCAAGTGCTTGAACTCACCAAACTACGTTTAAGCTTTGTTGCAAAATCAGGCGAAATCACTCGCTGGTTAAATTACATCTGTGCTGCCTTACTCTTCGTCGTACTAGCCATCTTCTACGGCAAAATTCATTTATCACGCAAGCAACAAGTTAATGCGACACAAGAACCCATTGAAAAACGCCAAAAATTGGCAGCATTGCGTACTTCCTCTCGCTTACTTGGGTGGGGCTATTTGGCCGTAGCAATTATTTTTGCTACGCAGCTTTATTGGGAGCAAATTGCTTCTCGTCCACCACAACTTTCAGAAGCGATTCCTTTGACCTTAGATGAAAAGCAACAAGTCCACATTCCAATTGAACAAGTAAAAGACGGTAAATTACACCGTTTTGTCTGGATTGCTGATGACGGTAAAGCTGTGCGTTTCTTTGTCATTAATCGTCAACCAGATAAATTGAGTCTAGCTGCGGTATTTGATGCCTGCTTGCTTTGTGGTGACCAAGGCTATGTAATGGAAGGTAACCAAGTCGTTTGTGTAGGCTGCGGCGTACATATGTTTATTCCATCTATTGGTAAACCGGGTGGCTGTAATCCTGTGCCGATTGAAGATTGGCAACAAACTGAGACTGAAATTCTCATTAATCGAACCAGCTTAGAAGAAGGGTTAAATTTATTTAGCACGATTGTTGAAATCGATGTAAAAGATCCGATTAGTGGCGCCCAAATGAAAAACACTAAAACAGAGCACAAATATAATTACGAAGGTAAAACTTACTTCTTTGAAAGTGAGAAAAATCTTGATTTATTCCGTGATAACCCTGAAAAATATTTAGGTAAGGGGGAATAATGCTAGCAAGAATGTTATTTCAATCTTGGCGCTTCAGCATTAAACGTAAACTGTTGGCCGTTATTACTATTTTCTTAGCGGCTGGCTTAGTCTCTGCGCTATTAGCTGTTTCTATTGATATCGGCGACAAAATGGCGAAAGAACTAAAATCTTACGGTGCCAATATTTTAGTCGAACCTGCGAGTAATGCAGCCTTACCTGATGAGCTCAGTCACAACAATGATTTAAGTAGCCAAGATTTCCTCGATGAAAAAGAACTGCCTAACATTAAAGATATTTTCTGGCGAAATAATATCGTAGGTTTTGCACCGTTATTAAGTGCAGATGTAAAAGCGGAAACGCTTTCCACAAACACTCACGATAAATCAACCGCACTTGGACAAATTAATGTGTTAGGTACGTTTTTCGATCACAACATCCCTGTACCAGATGAAGATGATTACCACACAGGACAAAAAATCATTAGTCCTTATTGGCATGTGCAAGGGGAATGGGTCAACGATCTTGAAACACCTCAAGGAGAATTTATTCCTGCATTGATTGGTGAGCAATTGGCTCAACGAACTGGCTTAAAACAAGGTGATAAAATCCAGCTTCGCTATCAAAATAATGAGCTAGATAATCAAAGTGCGGTTGAAATTACCGGGATTTTATCCACAGGTGGTGCTGAAGATAATCAATTAGTCATGCCACTCAATGCTGTACAAAAATTACTGGGTTTAGAAGGGAAAATTCAATCAGTTAAAGTTTCTGCACTGACCGTGCCTGAAAATGACCTTTCTCGTAAAGCGCGTGCCAATACCGATGCGTTAGATGCTGAAGAGTACGATCGTTGGTATTGTACGGCTTATGTCTCGTCTATTTCACACCAATTAGAAGAAGCTATCTCAGGCGCTATTGTTCGCCCAATTTGGCAGGTTGCGGCTTCAGAAGGTATTGTCATTGGTAAAATCCAGTTATTGCTTGCTGTCGTGACTCTCGCCGCTTTAATCGCGGCAGCTATGGGGATTGCCTCATTAATGAGTACAGGGATCATTGAGCGTTCAAAAGAAATTGGTTTAATGAAAGCGTTAGGCGCATACCAATGGCAAATCGCGTTATTGTTTTATTGCGAAGCCATTATCAGTGCCTTAATTGGTGGCTCGCTTGGTTGTATTGCAGGTTGGGGCTTAGCAAGATTTATTGGTTCAGCGCTATTTGGTGTACCACTGAGTTTCGCTTGGATTGTCATCCCTTGCGTATTGATGCTGTCTATTTTAATTGCTGTGGTGGGCACTTGGTTCCCAGCTCATCGTATTGCCAAACTTTACCCTGTGGAGGTGCTGTATGGCCGCCAATAAAAGTATGTTTTGGCGTTTAATCTTCCAAGCATTACGCCTACGTTTACAACGAGTATTTATTATCTTCTCTGCCCTGACTGTTGGTGCGTCCATTGTGACGGCAATGGCTGCGGTCTATTTCGATATTAATACCAAAATGAGTCAAGAGCTCCGTACTTTCGGGGCAAACTTTTACATCGGTGCAGCCAATGGTGGATTGATGAAAGAACGCCAATTAAAGCAAATTCTGCACAATGCACCGGATAATTTCATTACCGCTGCCAGTCCTTATTTATATGGTGTTGCGCGAAGTGATTTAGAAAAAATCGTGATTATGGGCGTCTGGTTTGAAGATATGCATGTGCTTGCACCTTATTGGCAAATTACCGGCTCAGCTATTAATGTGAATTTTGATGACCGCAATGCCATGATTGGTAAAACCTTAGCGGAACGCCTTAATTTAGGTGTTGGAAGTAAATTAACGCTGTCTAAAAATGCGGTCGAAAAACATGAATTCACGATAAAAGGTATTGTTGAGGCAGGTGATGCCACTGACAACATGCTGATCGTGAATTTAGAGTTTGCCCAAAATTGGTTGGATAAAGAAGGATTAGCAAACAACGCCTTGCTCAATGTAAAAAATGAACAAGGTAATGTCGCACAATTTGCCCAAGACATTATGCAACATCAACCTGATCTGACTGCACGACCGATTCGAAAAGTCTCCGCTTCTGAAGGGCAGATTTTAGATAAAATCAAAGGATTGATGGGGTTAATCTCATTGGTCATTTTGATTCTCGCCACCCTTTGTGTGAACACCACGTTGATTGCGATTGTTGGTGAGCGAGCAAAAGAATTTGCGCTACAAAAAGCCCTAGGTGCCAAACAAAGTGACATCATTAAGCAAATTAGTACCGAGATTCTCATCATTGCACTTTGTGCAATTGTCGCGGGACTGATTCTCGGCTACATCTTGGCACAATTACTTGGATTAACCGTATTTAAATCTTACATTGATATGCGTCTACCGGTTATTCCAATTACTATCGTCTTATCGTTATTGGTTGCCTTTATTGCGGTGATTGTACCAACCAAACGAGCTTTAAATATTCAAACCGCAAATGTGTTAAAAGGGGAATAAAATGAGTGAATTTGTAATTGAAACGCAACATTTATATAAACGATTCGGGCAAGTCACTGCTTTAGAAGATATTAATATTCAAATTCGCCAAGGTGAGTTTATTGCAATCATGGGGGCATCGGGTTCGGGTAAAACCACGCTCATGAATATTCTGACCGGTTTAGATACGGCCAGTGAAGGTAAAGTGATTTTAGACGGCGTCGATGCGGCACAACTGGATGAAGTGGGTCGTCAGCGTTTCCGTGCAGAAAAAATTGGTCTAGTCTTCCAACAATTCCATTTAATTCCTTATTTAACCGCACTTGAAAATGTGATGCTGGCTCAGCACTATCACAGTGTGATTGATGAAGCAGCAGCTAAAGCGGTACTCGAACAAGTGGGATTAGGTCATCGTATAGATCACCGTCCAAGCCAACTGTCTGGGGGCGAACAACAACGGGTATGTATTGCTCGTGCATTAGTGAACCAACCACCCGTTATTTTTGCCGATGAACCTACGGGTAACCTCGACGAAAAAAATGAAGCCCTTGTACTAGATTTACTACAAGAGTTAAATCGCCAAGGGAGAACGATTGTGATGGTGACACACAATCCAGAATTGGGTGAGTTAACCGATCGTGTTATTTATCTCCATCACGGAAAATTTGTAAAAGAGGACATTAATGAAAAATAAACTCGTAAAACTACTCGCAATAAGTGCGGTCATTTTCGGCAGTGTTTCTTGTAAAGACGAAGTTGCTGCGATTGGTCAAAAAGCACCAGACATCGCTGCCTATGATTTACAAGGTAAAGAAGTGAAACTTGATGATTGGAAAGGCACTCGCTTACTGACATTCTGGTCTGAAACCTGTGGGCGATGTGTTGCCGAATTAAAAGAATTCGAAAAATTGGCCGAAGCGAATCCAGATAAAGTTCAACTTATCGCCATTAATGTGGATGGAGATAAAGTGGATACCAAAGCCGTGGTCGCCAAACGTCAGCTTACGTTACCGGTTATCAAAGACCAATTAAAAATTACGGCTGAACGCTATCAGCTTATCGGCACGCCAACAAGTTTTGTGATTACACCTGAAGGTAATATTCAGGCTAAATATGAAGGCGCAATTCCCGCAGAAGATTTAGATAAATTATTTAAAGGCTAGCCAAAATGAAAAAACGAATTTACTTGCTCTCCACACTTTTACCCGTTTTAGGCTTTTTATTTTCAATCTCTGCCCTTTCTGCCGAAGCTGACTTAGTGAAAGCTGAAAAGGTATATAAACGCTCTTGTGCAACTTGTCATGGGAAACAAGGCGAAAAACCAGCAATGGGTGAGTCAAAAATTATTAATCAACTAAAACCAGAAGAAATTTCAACCGCACTTTCAGAACGAAAAGCGGGAAATATTACTGGTGCAGGAAGCCCTGCAAAACAACGTTTAAGTGAGCAAGATATTCATAATTTAAGTGAATATATTCAAACACTAAAATAGTTTTGAAATTTTTTTAAACTAATTTTAAAATGTAAGGTCTTAGAAAGGGCTTAGTTTTTATAAGCTAAGAAATTTTTTATATATCAATAAAGGATTGTTTATGAACAAATTTACTAAAATCAGTGCAACTGCATTATTTGCATTATTCTTAACTGCTTGTGATAAGCCAGCTGATAAACCAGCTCCAGCAAAACCTGAAACAACTCAGCCTGCGCCAGAAACTAAACAAGAATCAGCAAAACCTGCTGAAGCGACACCAGCTCAAGAACAAGCTGACTACAACAAATTACTTGAATGGAATGCAAGCCAAGTTCAAGCTCAAATGGCTGCACAACAAAAACTTCAATCTGATTTAACTGCTGCGGTTCAAGCAAAAGATGAGAAGAAAGTCGAAGAAGCAATCAAAACCTTCAACAAATCTGTTGAAGATGCAATTGCAAGCTTAGATAAATTAGATGTCACTTCACCTTCAGTGAAAAGCATCAAAGATCAAAATAAAGAAGTACTTGCATTATCAAGCGAATTATTAGTTGAGCAATTAGGCTTAGCAACTCAAAAAGCGCCAACTGAAGCTCAAACTAAAGCTCTCCAAGAAAAAGTGCAAAAATTACAAACTGCTGTAGTTAAACTACAACAAGACAGTGCTGCTTTAGCACAAAAATTTGCACCTGCAGCTCCAGCGGCTCCAGCTGCAAAATAATTAATCGTTAAGATGAAAAAACCTTACTGTAACAAGTAAGGTTTTTTATGTGCTTATTTTAGTATGCTGCTTTTTAACACATCCACAAATCGCTCTGTTGCCCCTTCCCAACGATCTAAATATAACGCAGGTTCAATCAACTCCAATTCATTCAATAAAAATGTACTGTCAATAATCGTTCCATCTACGCGTGCATAGACAGGCATCTCTGGCAATTTATGTAAAACATGGCGAGCGGTTTCAATAATATGACGATCAACCTCAACAGGGATAATTTCAACTTTATATTGTGAATTCGCTCGCCATTCATTTTGAGGGGGCTGTCGGCGAATAGCATGACTAAATACACCATTGAAAAAAATCAAACTGGTTTCGCCATTTGTAACCACTTCAGGAATAAACGGCTGTAACACAACTTGCTCACCATACGCAGAAAGATCGGGTAATGCTCCATCTTGTTTTAGTTTTGTTACCAAATTACCACTCTGCCCTACAGCGGGTTTAATAACAAATTCAGGCCAATCTTGGCGTTCAAGTGCGGTCAAAATTTCAGATGTTTTTGTTGAGCAAATAATAGTTGGAATAACATTGATACCCCAATTCTGCAAATCACATAGATAGCCTTTATGGCTATTCCATAACATTAATTCCGCAGGATTGATGAATGCATTCTTATGTTGTTTAATCCATTGAGTAAATTCATCATAGAAATTTGCATAATCCCATGCTGCTAAAGGCAGAATAAAATGACTCTGTAATGTTTCTTGCCAAGGCAAAAATTGAGTAGGAATACCTTGATTAGAAAGTTGTGTTTGTACAGGGATAAGATTTTGAGGGGCTGAAGGATACGTTTTGCAAGTGGTAATCGTAAGCATAGTAAATAATAACGGATTTAAACATAAAGAAGATGCGCCAATTATTTAACTGGCGCATCAATTTCAACAATTATTTTACTTGAGCAAAATATTTTTCAAGACGGCCTTTGTTCGTCATTGATTTCTTCTCAAGATCTTTCACCACTTTCTCTGCTTGTTCTTTGTTTGGAAGATTATCCCCCACTTGAATCACACCATTCATATTCATTGAACGGTGCACTGGGCAAGTATAAACATAAACGCCTTCTTTATCTAAAGTGATCGTGAGTTCCTGATCTTCTTCAGATTGGAATTTTTGTGCGCCTTCAGGAATCGCTTTACTGTGTACAAAGTGGCTTTTATTTTCAGGACGGAATGTCACCGTATCACCTGGTTGTACTTTTAAATAACCCGGTTCAAAAACCATTGAGCCTTCACTGTTTGAATTCAACATTTTGATGTCATAATGTACGGCTTGAGCAGCAAAACTTAATCCTAATAATGCTGCAAGTGCAATTTTTTTCATTTTCATTTCCTTCTTAAGAATGTGCTGATTTACGCTGTGGACGAACCACCGGCAAACCTGCACTACATTGTAATAATTCAACGTTTACACGATATAAACGATTAATCGTTTCCACTTGTAAAACATGATGAGCGTCGCCCACGCCTTGCACTTTACCTTCACCAAGTAAAATCAACTCATCTGAAAATTGAGCGGCAAGGCTTAAATCATGTAATACCATTATAGTAATCAGATTTTTCTGTTTCGTATAGGTGTAAACTTCTTCTAAGAGATTAAGCTGATGATGCATATCTAACGCACTCACTGGCTCATCCAACATTAAAATCTGTGGCTCACGTAATAAAACCTGAGCAAACATCACCATTTGGCGCTGTCCCCCACTGAGATTCAGGATATCACGATGGGCTAAATGACCAATACCTAATTGTGTCATAATACTTGCCGCTTCAGTAAGAAGCTCATCGCTTACTCGCATCGTTAGACTATCCATTCGTCCCAAAAGAACTACTTCAAGTGCAGTTAAGCTTGCATCTACGCGACTATCTTGAGGCATATAGCCAATTGGTTTACGCCAATCTGCCAACTTTGTCCGTTCTAGCTGTTTGCCTTGATAGGTAATCATTCCTTCATGTGGTAATTCACCAAAAATGGTTTTCAGCATGGA
>CABSXY010000037.1 GCA_902481695.1 uncultured Haemophilus sp.
GGATAGCAGTGGTTTCTTTGAATTTGACGCAATTCGTCCTTTAATTGAGGTCACGGACAAATTTCTCTTTGATTTGAAAGGAGAAGGACTTGGCCTACAACATTTGTGCTTTGATAGACAAAATCGCCAAGGCATTGTCCCGAAAAACATCATCCCCACTCATCAACATATCAAGCAAGAAAACTTAGATCGCAATTTGAAGAACTTGGCGCAATTATTACCATTGAATAAAGTGGAAGAAGTGCGGTTAGTTTATGTGGCGAATTTTTTTGATGCAGAAAAATTGGTGGAAAAGGTCGCTGCCTTATTGAAAGACTATCCGGATGTGTTGTTCAAAATTATTCGAATGCACACAAAAGGTGCACGAGACGCCGAAGGGCTAACCCCTTATGTCCCAACTGTTGAACAGACACAAGCGCTTGAAAACTATGCGAAATCTTGTGGTCTGACCAAAATTGTGACCATTTTATAAGCAAACATACTGAAAAGTAGCAAAAATATTCCGACTTTTTACCGAAAAACAAGTAGAATAGGACAATTTTATTCACTTACTTATCTAACCAACCTAGGGGAAAAAAATGGGTATTTTAGGTAGCGTTTTAGGCATTGTCGTATTACTGGTCATTGCCGTATTATTTTCAAATAATCGTAAGGCGATTAATTTACGTACTGTATTAGGGGCTTTAGCGATCCAAATTGGATTTGCGGCCCTTATTTTGTATGTGCCGTTTGGTCGTGATGCATTGCAAGCGACAGCAAATGGTGTATCAAATGTTATCGCTTATGGTAATGAAGGGATTAACTTCGTCTTTGGTGGCTTAGCAGATCCTTCAAATGCCGGCTTTATCTTTGCGGTGAAAGTGTTACCAATCATCGTCTTTTTCTCTGGTTTAATTTCTGTGCTTTACTATTTAGGCATCATGCAAGTGGTCATCAAAGTGATTGGTGGTGCATTGCAAGCTGCGTTAGGTACATCTAAAGCAGAATCAATGTCTGCAGCCGCGAATATCTTCGTTGGTCAAACTGAAGCACCTTTAGTGGTTCGCCCTTACATTAAAAATATGACCCAATCTGAATTGTTCGCTATTATGGCGGGTGGTACAGCTTCTATCGCGGGTTCAGTAATGGCAGGTTATGCAGGAATGGGCGTACCATTGACTTACTTAATCGCAGCATCTTTCATGGCTGCACCAGCAGGTTTATTATTTGCGAAAATTTTATTCCCACAAACTGAACAATTTAACGATAAACAACCTGAAACGGATGATAGCGAAAAACCAACCAACGTGCTTGAAGCAATGGCAGGTGGTGCGAGTGCAGGTATGCAATTAGCGTTAAACGTCGGTGCGATGTTAATCGCATTCGTGGGTTTAATCGCTTTAATTAACGGTATCTTAGGTGGCGTAGGCGGCTGGTTCGGTTACGGTGATTTAACATTACAATCAATCTTTGGTTGGATCTTCAAACCATTAGCGTACTTAATTGGTGTATCTTGGGATGAATCTGCCATCGCGGGTCAAATGATTGGTATGAAATTAGCCGTAAATGAATTCGTGGGTTACTTAGAGTTCGCGAAATACTTACAACCAGATACAGCAGTTGTATTAAGTGAAAAAACTAAAGCCATTATTACTTTCGCATTATGTGGTTTCGCTAACTTCAGCTCTATCGCAATCTTAATCGGCGGTATCGGTGGTATGGCACCAAATCGTCGTGGTGATGTGGCTCGCTTAGGTTTAAAAGCAGTTGTAGCGGGTACATTAGCTAACTTAATGAGTGCGACTATCGCAGGTTTATTCATCGAGTTAAGCGGCGTAGCAATGTAATTAAAATGTGGTGAATTCTGACCGCACTTTATCTCTCAACACCACGAATCATTCGTGGTGTTGTACTTTAAAGCAAGCGAAAACGTTTGCTTAAATGATTTTTTATTTATCAACAAGAGGAAAAAACAATGACTCCACATATCAACGCTCCTGAGGGCGCATTTGCAGATGTTGTGTTAATGCCAGGCGATCCGCTTCGTGCAAAATATATTGCTGAAACATTCTTAGAAGATGCGAAAGAAGTGACTAACGTTCGCAATATGTTGGGTTATACCGGTACTTATAAAGGTCGTCGTATCTCTGTTATGGGTCACGGTATGGGTATCCCATCTTGCTCAATTTATGCGAAAGAATTAATTACTGAATACGGCGTGAAAAAAATCATCCGTGTTGGTTCTTGTGGTGCCGTACGTATGGACGTTAAAGTACGTGATGTTATCATCGGCCTTGGTGCATGTACTGATTCAAAAGTAAACCGTATCCGTTTCAAAGATAACGATTTTGCTGCAATTGCTGATTTTGATATGGCACAAGCAGCGGTTCAAGCTGCGAAAGAAAAAGGTAAGCAAGTTCGCGTAGGGAATCTTTTCTCTGCAGACCTCTTCTACACACCAGATTTTGAAATGTTTGATGTGATGGAAAAATACGGTATCTTAGGCGTAGAAATGGAAGCGGCTGGTATCTATGGCGTAGCAGCAGAATATGGTGCAAAAGCACTTTGTATTTGTACCGTTTCAGACCATATTCGTACACACGAACAAACTACTGCAGAAGAACGTCAATTAACTTTCAATGATATGATTGAGATTGCGTTAGAGTCTGTATTAATTGGTGATAAAGCATAATTTATCCGATTGATAGAATAAAAAAGAGCGGTCAAATTAACCGCTCTTTTGTTTTTCTACTTCGCTATTTTTCATACCAAATTCGGTTCACATAGAGCACCACTTTACCAGAGGGAGTTTCCACATGAATTTCATCATCAACGCCTTTCCCGATTAAAGCGCGAGCGACGGGAGAATCAATGGAGATCCAGTTTTTAGCGGGATCGAATTCATCGCAGCCAACAAGGCGATATTGCTTCACTTCACCTTCTTCATCTTCTAGCTCAACCCAGGCACCGAAAAACACTTTGCCTTCTTGTTTCGGGTGGTAATCCACGATTTGTAGCACTTCTAAGCGTTTGGAAAGGAAACGCACACGGCGATCAATTTCACGTAAGCGACGTTTGCCGTAAATATATTCCGCGTTTTCACTGCGGTCACCAAGCGCGGCGGCATCTGAAACCGCTTGGGTAACTTTAGGGCGTTCTTCTTTCCACAAAAATTTAAGTTCTTGGTCAAGCGCAAGCCAGCCTTGACGGGTAATGTAATTTGATTTTGCCATGATAAAAATAAAAGAAATTTTTTTGAATTATATTTGAGCCTGTTGTCTAAAACCAGTATTCTATTCCCGTTTTTATCGAATCCTTTAATAACAAAGAAGTATGACAATGTTAAATCAACAAATTAGCCAAATTATTGCAGCAGAATTAACCGTTCAACCCCAACAAATCCTCGCCGCTATTCAATTATTAGATGATGGCAACACTATTCCATTTATCGCCCGTTATCGTAAAGAAGCCACAGGTGGCTTGGATGACACCCAACTTCGTCATTTTGAAACCCGTTTAATTTATTTACGTGAATTAGAAGATCGTCGTCAAACCATTTTGAAATCTATTGAAGAGCAAGGGAAATTGACTGATGAATTGCGTGACAAAATCCATGCGACACAAAGCAAAACCGAATTAGAAGATTTGTATTTGCCGTACAAACCTAAACGTCGTACGAAAGGGCAAATTGCGATTGAGGCAGGTCTTGAACCATTGGCTGATTTACTTTGGAATGAACCGAAAAATGATCCTGAAACGGCTGCAGCTGAATTTATAAACGCAGATAAAGGCGTGACAGACACCAAAGTCGCACTTGATGGTGCACGCTATATTTTAATGGAGCGTTTTGCTGAAGATGCGGGCTTATTAGCGAAAGTACGTGATTATTTAGCGAAAAATGCCGTTATCGTATCCAAAGTGATCGAAGGCAAAGAAACGGAAGGCGCAAAATTCCAAGATTATTTTGATCACCAAGAATTATTGAAAAATGTACCTTCTCACCGTGCATTAGCCATGTTCCGTGGGCGTAATGAGGGCATTTTACAATTAAGCTTAAATGCGGATCCTGATGCGGAAGAGGGAAGTCGCCAAAGTTATTGTGAAGAGATTATTCGTGATTATTTAGAGGTCCGTTTCACGGGGCAGCCTGCGGATAAATGGCGTGAGCAAGTGATTGTGTGGACATGGAAAATCAAAGTCTCGTTGCATTTAGAAACGGAATTAATGGCAAGTTTACGTGAAAAAGCGGAAGAAGAAGCCATTGATGTTTTCGCTCGAAATCTGACCGCACTTTTAATGGCTGCACCGGCTGGCGCAAAATGCACCATGGGCTTGGACCCGGGCTTGCGTACAGGGGTTAAAGTCGCGGTGGTGGATAACACCGGTAAATTATTAGATACCACCACCATTTATCCACACACGGGGCGTGAAGCCGAAGCGCAAGTGGCGATTTTCAGCTTAATCCGCAAACACAACGTAGAGTTAATTGCCATTGGTAATGGTACCGCTTCTCGTGAAACTGAACGTTTTGCGAAAGAAGTGATTAAAGAAATCAAAGAAAATAAACCTCAAACCGTTGTGGTGAGCGAAGCGGGCGCATCCGTTTATTCCGCCTCTGAATTTGCCGCAAATGAATTCCCGAACTTAGATGTTTCTTTACGTGGTGCAGTCTCTATTGCACGCCGTTTACAAGATCCATTGGCAGAATTAGTGAAAATCGAACCGAAAGCCATTGGTGTAGGGCAATATCAACACGATGTAAACCAAACCCAACTTGCGCGTAAACTTGATGCGGTGGTGGAAGACTGTGTAAACGCGGTAGGTGTGGATTTGAATACGGCATCCGCGCCGTTACTTGCTCGCGTGGCAGGAATGACGAAAACCTTAGCGCAAAACATTGTGGAATACCGTGATGAAAATGGTCGTTTTGAAAGCCGTAGCGAATTGAAAAAAGTGCCGCGTTTAGGGCCAAAAGCCTTTGAGCAATGTGCAGGCTTTATGCGTATTGCAGACGGGAAAAATCCACTTGATGCTTCAGGTGTCCATCCAGAAGCTTACCCAGTGGTGGAAAAAATCTTGCAAGCGACAGCACAATCTATTCAAGATTTAATGGGCAATGCGGGTGTGGTACGTCAGCTTGATGCAAAACAATTCATTGATGAGCAATTTGGTTTACCGACCGTTCAAGATATTTTCAAAGAATTGGAAAAACCGGGGCGCGATCCACGTGGTGAATTTAAAACTGCTGTATTCGCAGAAGGCGTGGAAGAAATCACCGATTTAAAACCAGGTATGATTTTAGAAGGTACCGTCACCAATGTGACTAACTTCGGCGCATTTGTGGATATTGGTGTTCACCAAGATGGTTTAGTACATATTTCATCATTAAGCGATAAATTCGTAGAAGATCCACATCAAGTGGTGAAAACTGGCGATATCGTGAAAGTGAAAGTATTGGAAGTGGATGTGCCACGTAAACGTATTGCGTTGACGATGCGATTAGATGAAAGTGCGGTCAAAAATGACGGCAAATCTGACCGCACTTTAAGTGCAAAACCAAGAAGTAATGCGCCTCGCCAAGATCGTCATCCAAGAGGAAATAGTGCGATGGGTAATGCCTTTGCCGATGCGTTGAAAAATTGGAAAAAATAATTTCGTCATTTAGATGAACATTGTGGCCAAATAGGCGTACAATAAAGGGGATCTGGTCAATCATCCAATCCCCTTTTTTATTTCAACGAAAGGAATATTCTTATGGAAAAAGGTATTCTTGGGCCGCATGAAGGCAAGGAGCTGGAATTAATGTTAAGGGGCGAAAAGCAAGTGGCATTATTCAATCAGGAGCTTGGTATTCCTGACGCCTTTCTCCCTTATCTTGAGCTAGGAATGCTTCATTCAAAAACAGTGCAACGTCATGTAAATGATGTTTGCTTAACTGATTTTATTGTCTATTTACCCCAATCTCTTGCACTCGCTGAACAAATGGAAGTGTTACTTCCTGCAAGCACTGTGAATGGTTTTGATCCAAAAGTGGAACGTGAAATCGGCCGAATTCTTGGCTACCCAGAAAAAGATATCGAATACTATATTCAGCATTTTCAAGATAATTTAGAGAAGTATCGGCAGCAGTATAGTTGATTGATAAAATAAAAGTGCGCTCAAAAACATAAGCGATTTTGACCGCACTTTATTATTGGCTAGAAAAGATTATTCAGCGTCTTCTTTTGCCCATTCTAATGAGCGTTTAACGGCTTTTTTCCAGCCTTTATAACGACGTTCACGTTTTTCTTCGTCATTATCAGGTGTGAAGGTACGTTCTACACGCGCTTTGTCGTGAAGCTCGTCTAAATCTTTCCAAAAACCAACCGCAAGACCGGCAAGATAAGCTGCACCAAGTGCAGTCACTTCTTTCACCACTGGACGCTCTACGTTCACATCCAAAATATCCGCTTGGAATTGCATTAAGAAGTTATTGTTGGTTGCGCCGCCATCAACACGTAAATATTGTAAGCGTTGGCCAGAGTCAGATTGCATTGCTTCTAATACGTCACGGGTTTGGTAAGCAATAGATTCAAGGGTTGCGCGTACAATATGGTTACGGTTAGAACCACGAGAAAGACCAAAAATTGCACCGCGTGCATACGGATCCCAATAAGGTGCACCTAAACCGGTGAAGGCTGGAACAACGTACACGCCATTGCTGTCAGGAACTTTTTGTGCGAAGTATTCGGAGTCATGGCTGTCATGTACGATTTTGAGTTCATCACGTAACCATTGGATTGAAGCGCCAGCGATAAATACCGAACCTTCAAGTGCGTATTCAGGTTCACCTTTGGCGTTACACGCGATGGTGGTTAATAGGCCATTTTTAGAGGTAATGGCTTTATCACCGGTGTGAAGCAACATAAAGCAGCCTGTACCATAGGTATTTTTCGCTTGGCCTGCGCGGGTACAAAGATGGCCGTAAAGTGCCGCTTGTTGGTCGCCCGCGATACCTGCAACTGGAATACGCACACCACCTTTACCCCCGATGTTGGTTTTGCCATACACTTCGGAAGAATTACGCACTTCAGGCAACATAGAACGTGGAATATTTAATAATTCCAACATTTTGTCATCCCATTTTTTCGTATGGATGTTAAATAACATGGTACGGGATGCATTGGTGTAATCCGTTACGTGAACACGACCTTGGGTTAATTTCCATACAAGCCAAGTATCTACGGTACCAAATAGAAGCTCGCCACGTTCAGCTTTTTCACGAGCACCTTCTACATTGTCCAAGATCCATTTCACTTTTGTACCAGAGAAGTATGGGTCCACCACTAAACCTGTGGTGTTGCGGATATATTCTTCATGACCATCCGCTTTAAGTTTGTCTGTAATATCTGCAGTACGACGACATTGCCACACAATCGCGTTATAAACCGGTGTGCCGGTTGCTTTTTCCCACACAATGGTGGTTTCACGTTGGTTAGTAATACCAATTGCAGCAATTTCGTCTGAGGTAATGCCTGCTTTTGCAACTACTTCGTTTAATGTTGAACTTTGTGTTGCCCAAATTTCCATTGGATTATGTTCCACCCAGCCTGCGCGTGGATAAATTTGTGTAAATTCACGTTGGGCGATTTCGACAACATTCGCATTGTGATCTAATAATACTGCACGAGAGCTTGTGGTACCTTGGTCCAAAGCGATGATGTATTTTTTGTCTGTCATGGTTCTATTCCTTAGAGCGCTTGGCACTCTCATTAAATGAATGAAGAAATTTTGAGCTTAAACGAACAAATTGCGAACCTAACTTAATTGAATTCGAATCTAATTGGAACAAGTAATGTTGGGTTTTGTGATTAGTATCACAGATTTTTCACTGAAGATATGCGACTGATTGCGTTAACATACAAAATAGTGTGATCGCTCTCTCATTTTTAGAAATAGATCGGTTTCATCTATTGAATTAATTGGTTAAAACTAGATAATGAAGCCACTCACTTTGAGTATCTCAATATTTGATCAAACAACGAACGTAATTGCAAAGCAAGATTTCTTCAATGAAATCATTAAGTTAATCATTATTTGGAGATTCTCTTATGAATGCCTATTTTGCAGAATTTTTTGGCACAGCACTTCTCATCCTGTTAGGTAACGGTGTGGTGGCCAACGTATGTTTAAATAAAACGAAAGGGCAAAGTTCTGGTTGGATTGTGATTACTACCGCGTGGGCATTTGCGGTGTATGTGGCCGTTGTTGTGACAGGTCCTTACAGTGGGGCGCACTTAAATCCAGCGGTAACACTTGGTGTGGCAATGAAGGGTGCATTTGCTTGGGAGCTGGTACCTGGCTACATCGCGGCACAAGTTGTGGGGGGCATGGTTGGTGCGTTGTTGGTTTACATTATCTATAAAGATCACTTTGCAGCAACCGAAGAAGAGGGCTTAAAACGCGCTTGTTTCTGTACCGAACCTGCAATTCGTAACTATCCAATCAACTTAGTGAACGAAATCGTTGGTACCTTCGTACTCGTCTTCGTCATTTTCTACCTTGCAGGGGCAAATATTACGTTACCAGGCACGGCAGAAAGCACGCCAATTGGCTTAGGTTCTATCGGGGCATTACCAGTAGCGATTTTAGTTTGGGCAATTGGTTTAAGCTTAGGTGGTACCACCGGTTATGCGATTAACCCAGCACGAGATCTTGGTCCACGTTTAACCTTAGGCCTCTTCCTTGGTGGCACATTAAAAGCTAAAGCAGACTGGGGATACAGTTGGGTTCCTGTTGTAGGTCCATTTATCGGTGCAGCTTTAGCAGCAGTATTCTACAACGCAATTATGTAATTCATTCGAATAGAAAGAGCGGTCAAAATTCATGGTGTTTTTTGACCGCTCTTTTTTATGTTTAATCCGGGATTAAATACAATAATCATTTAATCCTGCAGGCATTTTAGCTTGCAATAAGAACTGCTTTGTACGTTCTTGTTGAGGACGACTGAAGAATTCAGTCGCGGTATTTTGTTCAACAACTTGACCATTTTCCATAAGAATCACACGATCTGCTACGTCTTTGGCAAAATTTAACTCATGAGTGACAATAATCATTGTCCAGCCTTCTTGTGCGAGCATTTTGAGTGCTTGTAACACTTCACCGACGAGCTCTGGATCGAGGGCAGAAGTGGGCTCATCTAATAAGATAATATCGGGTTTAACTGCTAAAGCTCGGGCGATCCCGACACGTTGCTGTTGACCACCAGACAGTTGAGAAGGATATAAATCCGCTTTTGCTTTTAAACCAACTTTTTCCAATAATGCTAAGGCTTTTTCACGTGCAGTCTCTTTCGGTTGTTTTTGCACAACCACCATGCCCTCCATCACATTTTCGAGTGCCGTACGATGGGGAAATAGATTGTATTGTTGGAACACCATTGAGGAGCGTCGACGCAATTTTAGTTCATCGGATTTGCTGATCTTTTTGCTGAAATCAATAGTTAAGCTTCCATCAGTAAATGCTAATACACCTTTTTCCGGGCGTTCGAGTAAATTTAAACAGCGTAAAAAAGTGGTTTTGCCTGAACCTGACGGACCCAGAATGGCAACCACTTCACCTTTATTAATTTCAAAATCAATGCCTTTTAACACAGGGTGGCCATTAAAACTTTTCTGAATATTCGTGACTTTTAACATAACCAGTCCTTATAAATGGCGAGAAAGGCGTTTTTCTAAACGGGTTTGCCCCATCGACAGCACAAAACAGAATACCCAATAAATGAGAGCTGCTTCACTATAAATTAAAATAAACTCATAGTTTTCAGCCGTGATGTTTTGCGCCACACGAAATAATTCAGCGATCCAAACGAGTGAAGCAAGAGACGTATCTTTCACCGTGCTAATGAATGTGTTTGATAGTGAAGGGACGGAAATACGTAAAGCTTGCGGCATAATGGTGCGCACGAAAGCTTGTGTGTAATTCATGCCTATCGCATAAGAGGCTTCCCATTGACCTTTAGGAATCGCAAGAATAGAGGCTCTCACTGTTTCTGCTGCATAAGCACCAATATTAATAGAGAATGCAATAATCGCTGTCGGAAAAGGTTCTAGCTTGATACCAACTTCAGGTAAACCATAGAAAATGATAAAGATCTGCACCAACATTGGCGTGCCGCGAATAATTGAAATATAAGTGCGACAAATGCCCTGCAGAATTTTGGTCATTAAATTGGGATGGGGTAATGTGCAAATCACAGCCACAATAACCGCAATGAATAAACCGCAAAAGAAAGAAATGACCGCAAGGGGAATCGTATATAAAATTGCCCCTTCCATCATAGGCCAAAACGAGCTGATTACATAATCAGCTCGTTCTGTGGTCATAAATGGAAGGCTGGCTAACCAATTATTGAGTAATGTCATCGCCAAACCATTTGATTGAAAGTTGTTTTAACGTTCCGTCTTTGCGTAGTTCTTCAAGTGCTTGGTTCACTTTTGCAATAAGCGGTTCTTCACCTTTCAAGAAAGCAAAACCGGTCGGGATTTTTTTATCACTTTCTACAGCAATTTTTAAACCTGCATTAGGTTGTTTTTTGAAATAATCTAATACGGCGAGTTTATCGTTTACTGTGGCATCAACACGACCTTGTTTTACTGCTTCAAGGTTTTGTGCCAAGCTATCAACGGTCACAATAATTGCACCGTTATCACGTGCGTCTTTGCTCCAGTTACTGGTTGCAGACTGGGCAGATTTTTTACCTTTTAAATCAGGGAATGATTTAATGCTATCGTTATCAGCTTTCGTCACGATTACGCCAGCAGAGTAGTTATAAGGTGCACTGTAATCATATTTTTTTAAACGTTCTGGGCTTGGATTGGTTTGGTTCGCAATAACATCAAAGCGTTTTGCGTTCAAACCTGCATACATACCGTCCCAAGCGGTTTCTTTGAATTCGACTTTCCAACCTAATTTTTGTGCGACTTTTTCGATAATTTCCACATCAAAGCCAGTTAATTTGCCATCTTTGTCATGGAAAGTGAATGGTGCATAAGTTCCCTCAGTACCGACTAATAAAGTTTTAGTTTGTTCCACGCGATCAGCAATTTCACCTGCGTTAGCAAAAGTAGAAAGGGCTAATCCTGCCGCTAAAAGTGCGGTGCTAAAAAATGATTTTTTCATAAGTATTCCTTTTTTAGATAAATAACGAAAGTGAAATGAATTATAAGAAGCGAAAAAGAAAAGAAAAGTATTATTTATTTATGAATTATTTCCTTTAGTTATATTAAGTTAAAATTGTTTAATTAATAAACAAAAAAGGTCTGTAAAAACAGACCTTAGATAGAATGAATGAAATCAATAGATTAAGCTTCAATACCTTCGAATAACGCCGTACTTAAATAACGTTCTGATGCAGAAGGTAAGATTGCGACGATTAATTTATCTTGGAATTCCGGTAGTTTTGCTAAGCGGTCAGCTGCTGCCACTGCGGCACCTGAAGAAATACCCGCAAGAATCCCTTCTTCAGCCATTAAGCGACGGGCGGTTGCGATTGCGGTATCGCTATCTACAGTTTCCACGCGATCAATTAATGATAAATCTAAATTTTTCGGAATGAAGCCAGCACCGATACCTTGAATTTTGTGTGGACCCGGTTTCACTTCTTGGCCTGCAAGGGTTTGGCTGATAACAGGTGATTCTGTTGGCTCAACCGCTACAGAAGTAATTTTTTTACCGTGATCGAGTTTGATTGCACGAGAAATACCGGTAATTGTACCACCGGTACCTACACCGGCAACCACAACATCGACTTTACCTTCAGTATCTTTCCAGATTTCTTCACCGGTAGTTTGACGGTGAATGTCCGGGTTGGCCGGGTTTTCAAATTGTTTTAGCATCACATAATGATTTGGATTCGACGCCACAATTTCTTCTGCTTTAGCGATCGCACCTTTCATCCCTTTTGAGCCTTCAGTGAGTACAAGATTCACGCCTAAACCACGTAATAAACGTTTACGTTCAAGACTCATGGTTTCAGGCATGGTTAAGGTGATTTTATAACCGCGCGCGGCAGCTACATAAGCTAAAGCAATACCGGTGTTACCGCTGGTTGCATCTACAATTTCTTTACCCGCGGTTAAAATGCCATCTTTTTCTGCTTGCCAAATCATATTGGCACCAATACGGCATTTCACACTAAAGCTTGGGTTACGACCTTCAATTTTTACGACAACGTTACCATTGTGTCCGAAATGTTTTAAACGAACTAATGGAGTATTACCGATTGAGTATGAGTTATCTGCATAAATTGTCATTTTACTGTCCTTTTGTATTTTGGAATGAGTTGATGCAGTAGTTATAACACCGGCTTTTATATAAAAAAAATAGTTAATAGCTATATTTTATAACTAAATGCTATTTATTCACGATGTTATTTCCTGAAGGCTTAATTTCCGTACTATTAGAACGTGTCACAATTTGTGTTGAACCTGAAGTGCGGTCAAAATTCATATCAAATTTTAATTGTGAGCGATAATTTTCCACCCACATTACGGTCGCACCACAGA
>CABSXY010000038.1 GCA_902481695.1 uncultured Haemophilus sp.
TGACCTTGTTGCACCAGTGCAACAAAAGCTTTCCAATCAAGTGCGGTCGAATTTTCTGCTAAAATTTTATCGCCAATTAACAAGCCTGCTTTTTCTGCTGGTGAGTTTTCCACTACTTTAGATAGTGTCATATCTACTTTACTTGAAACAGGATCGATCCCTAATGTTTCAAATGCTGTTTCTTTATCTGGTTCAAATGTCCAATTTTGCAGATTAATGGTTCGTTGGTAAGGTTGTTCTTCACCAAAAGGCGTTAATGTGAGCTCAACCGAATCAGCCCCCAACTTATCAGTGAGCAATAAATTAATGGTTTCCCAATCGGGTGTATTCTTCCCATCAATTGCCAAAATCTGACTATTCGGTTCAATTTGAGCCATCGCAGCCGGAGAATTTGGCGTGACATTTTCAATGACCGGTTTAACACTCGGAATTCCAACGGCATAAATGACCCAATATGCCAAAATCGCAAAAATAAAATTAGCCAAAGGACCTGCAGCAATCACAAAAGCACGTTGCGCGACTGATTTGCTTTCAAATGCCTGCGATTTTAATTCTGCGGGAACTTCTTCATTTCGTCCATCAAGCATTTTGACATAACCGCCAAGTGGAATGGCCGAAATAGCAAACTCTGTGCCTAATTTATCTGTGCGTCGCCAAATCACTTTACCAAAGCCAATCGAAAAACGATGAACTTTAATACCACACTTTCTTGCCGCCCAAAAGTGGCCGTATTCGTGTATAGCAACCAATATGGCAATTGCAACAATAAATGAGCCAAGCGACCACAAAAACGACATGTTCTTTCCCTATAACACAAAGAAATAGAAGTATGTGAAGAATGGTACTGCTGCCGTTAAGCTATCAATACGATCTAAAATTCCACCATGACCAGGAATTAATTGACTACTATCTTTAATGCCGGATTCACGTTTAAACATACTTTCGGCTAAGTCACCTAATACAGAAATAGCCACAGTTGCCACAGAAAGCACAACAAAACCGCTCATTGCA
This sequence comes from uncultured Haemophilus sp., assembly GCA_902481695.1. Classification (GTDB taxonomy): domain Bacteria; phylum Pseudomonadota; class Gammaproteobacteria; order Enterobacterales; family Pasteurellaceae; genus Haemophilus_D. Next base: position 1,012 of record CABSXY010000038.1, read on the forward strand.
CGGCTACCTAATAAGGTTTCACCTGAGAAATGAATAAAGACAAATGCCAATACCGCTGCGGTGATCATGCCACCAAATACGCCTTGCCATGTTTTCCCCGGTGATACTTTCGGTGCAAGTTTGTGCTTACCAAAAGCGCGTCCTGCGAAATATGCACCTGAGTCAGCTGCCCATACTAATACAAATACATAGAGTAATAAGAATAAACCATGATGTGGATCAGCAGTATAATTATCTAAACGTAAACGTAAGACGGCGGCAACAAAAGGAATCAGCGTAGAAAACGCAAACAGGAGTTGTAAAGGAATATTTTTACCCCAAAACTTCGCTGAGCTTGGATAAGTCACCACTAACACCAATGCAAGTGCCCACCAACCGACTGAGTTTAGCAATAACAACGGTAAGTAGTTTTCAAATACTCGACCCGCATCTAAATAATTACCTTCGTTATAAAGCCAAAGGAAAATAAATGCACCTAAAAATGCCGCGATACAAAGGCGTGCTAAAGGATTTTTAAAACGAGCAAATTGAGCCCACTCCCAAATACCAAGCGTCGCCACAAAACCTAAGGCTAGGGCAAAATAAAATGGGGTAAATAAGAACAAGGCACATAATACCAAAGCAATCAACACAATGGCTGATAATACACGTTCTTTAAGCATAAGTTCTCCGCTTATTCTGTCCCGCCAAAACGGCGATGACGTTGTTGATAGCAGGCAATTGCCTGATTAAAATCTTTTTCACTAAAATCTGGCCAAAGCACATCTAAAAAACACAATTCCGCATACGCAATTTGCCAAAGCAAGAAATTACTAATGCGTTGCTCACCACTTGTGCGAATTAGTAAATCGACCGGCGGTTCATCTTGTGTCACTAAATGTTGTTGGAAAAGTGATTCATTAATATCACTTACCGAAATCTCATTATTTTTTACTTTTTCAGCGAGTTGTTGAGTCGCTTGAACAATATCCCAACAACCACCGTAATTCGCCGCAATATTTAAGGTAAGTGCGGTATTATTTTCCGTTAAATTTTCTGCTTTTGCGATCTTCTCTTGCAATTTCTCACTAAAACGAGAAATATCACCGATGATCTTTAAACGAATATTATTTTTGTGTAATTTTTTGACTTCTCGATCAAGTGCTTGCATAAAGAGCGTCATTAAAGCGCTCACTTCTTGCTCAGGACGATTCCAGTTTTCGCTGCTAAATGCATATAACGTCAAAAATTTAACGCCAGTTTGTCGTGCATAACTCACCGCACGGCGCACGGCTGCCACACCATTTGTATGGCCAAAAATACGCAGCTTATTTTGTTGCTTTGCCCAGCGCCCATTACCATCCATTATGATGGCAACGTGTTCAGGAATATTATTGTTATCAAGTTCTTTCATTCTAAAATATTCGGATTTTATGACCGCACTTTGGTGTATTCTACATTAACTTTTTAATCAGTGAAGCGGCTAATTCACGTGCTTGCTTATCTACAGCTAATACATCATCAATGCTTGAAATAATAGAAGATGGCATTTTCTCAACCGATGCTTGGTTAATTTTCGCAATATCCGTAAATTTAATATAGCCATCTAAAAAGGCTTGTACGGCAATTTCATTTGCTGCATTCATTGCGGTTGTCGCATACTGCCCTTCTGCAAACGCATCAATCGCTAATTTTAAATTTGGATAACGATTAAAATCAGGTTCGATAAATGTCAATTCTTTGATTTTAAAGAAGTCTAATGGTTCCACACCACTTACGGTACGATTTGGATAAGCCATGGTTTCCGCAATGGGCGTGCGCATATCCGGGTTACCCATTTGAGCAATGACCGAACCATCTACATAACGCACCATTGAATGAATAATAGATTGAGGATGAATAATCACTTCCATTTCATCAGCCGATGCATTGAAGAGCCAGCGGGCTTCAATGTACTCAAGGCCTTTATTCATCATCGTGGCAGAATCTACAGAGATTTTTTTGCCCATTGACCAGTTTGGATGAGCAACGGCTTGTTCTGGCGTAATATGCTCAAACTCGTTTAATGGCGTATAACGGAAAGGTCCACCAGAACCGGTTAAGACAATTTTACTGACCCCTAATTCTTTCAAAGGACAAAACCCAACCTTTTCTTGGGCTTCTGGAGGCAAAGATTGAAAAATCGCGTTATGTTCGCTATCGACTGGCAATAATTTTGCTTTTGACTGCTTCACTGCATCAATAAAGATCTGACCACAAGTCACTAACGACTCTTTATTCGCAAGCAAGACTTTTTTACTTGCTTTTACTGCCGAAAGAGTTGGTAGTAATCCTGCCGCCCCAACAATGGCTGCCATAACTTGATCGGCGTCTGGATGTGCCGCCAGCTCACAAATGGCTTTCTGTCCAGCTAAGACTTCCGTTTTAATGTGGTGTGAAGCTAATTTTTCTCGTAATACCTTTGCTGCATTTTCATCATCTAATGCAGCAAAGTGCGGTTGAAATTTCACGCATTGTTCAAACATTATCTCAACATTTTTGCCCCCTACTAACGCAAAGGCATGGTATTTGTCAGGATTATGTTCGATAACAGAAAGGGTGCTATGACCAATAGAACCGGTTGATCCTAAAATAACAAGATTTTGTTTTTGCATAAAATTTCGACCGCACTTTGTGCTTTTATTTTTTTATCAGAATAGAACAAGGGCAGACACTTGGTCTGCCCCAAAACATGGTTCGACAATTAGAAATCCATTAATTCTTTTTCTTTATCTGCTAAGATCTCATCCACTTTTTTGATATAGCTATCAGTGACTTTTTGAATGATTTCTTCTGCTTTGTGTTGATCGTTTTCGCTGATTTCTTTGTCTTTTAATAATGCTTTGATTTTATCATTTGCATCACGACGTACGTTACGAATCGCGACTTTACCTTGCTCACCTTCGCTTTTTACGATTTTGATTAAATCACGACGACGTTCTTCAGTTAATGGAGGAAGAGGCACGCGAATTGTTGTGCCTGCTGAAGATGGGTTTAAACCTAAATCAGACGTTAAAATTGCTTTTTCTACTGCACTGATTAAAGAACGGTCAAATACTGTTACCGCTAAAGTACGTGCATCTTCTGCAACAACGTTAGCTAATTGACGAAGTGGTGTCGCTGCACCATAGTATTCCACTTGGATTGCATCTAATAAGCTTGGTTGTGCACGACCTGTACGGATTTTTGCAATATGCCCACGCAACGCTTCGAGGCTTTTTTCCATGCGAGCTTCAGCATCTTGTTTGATTTCATTAATCATTCATCTGTCCTTTTTTAATAAATAAAGATAAAACACAGTGATTTTACTGGATTTTTAGGGAGTTTTGAATCTTTTATTTTGAATATAAGTTTCTATTGCTTAAAGCATGATTTGATAGTATCTTGGCGCTCAATTAATAACAGAGGATTTTAGTATGATTTATAACATGAAAAACGTATTCCGTATTGCTGCTATAGTTTGCGCTTCAGCGTGGTTATCTAGCTGTTCAACTTATGCTCATCCAGGTACAACATTATATTGGTCAGGTAAAGATATTAGCGAATTTATAGCAGATAAAGGGGCTTGGCCTGACACTAAAAAGATTTGTAAGGATAAAGATAAGCCATTTCTTATTTATGGTTTTGCTAAACCTATTTACAATACATATGACCGTGAAGTAGGCCGAGGCCATCATGCTTATGGTACAACTATTTATACGCAAACAGAATATCAATTTACAGGTAGATATAGATGGAATTATGTATTTACTGACATTGAAGGCAAAATTACTTCTGACCGTTCTGACACAGGCTTTGGTGATATTGATAAAGAGTTTAACTGCCAAAATATGGACTAAGTACTCAATGATAAAGCTAAAGTAATGGAAGATCTTTGTGCAACAGCTTGCGATATGGAGCATGAGAAAGATTCTATATTGCCGAAACCAGAAGTAATTACACCATGATATAAAACAAACCGCTTATCGTTAAGGTAAGTGGTTATTTTTTTAACTAAAACATTCGAAAGAATCTAAAATACAATATCTTATTTGAATTTAATAATGTTTGTTTAAATATCGCCAATACATCTAAAACTGATGTTAATACACAAAAAACGGTAGAAATCATTTCTACCGTTTTTCATTTTGACTTTATTAAATTAACAAATCGTTGTGCCTTCTTCTGTACCAAGTACCACTTTGCGTAACGCACCTGGTTTACACATATTAAATACACGAATTGGCATACCGTGGTCACGCGCAAGTGTGAAGGCAGCTAAATCCATTACTTGTAATTCTTTATCAATTACTTCTGCATAAGATAATTTATGGTATAGCTTCGCATTAGGATTTTTTGCTGGGTCGCAATCATATACACCATCAACTTTGGTCGCTTTTAACACGATATCCGCTTCAATTTCAATACCACGTAAGCATGCGGCAGAATCTGTAGTAAAGAACGGGCTACCCGTACCAGCAGAGAAAATCACCACACGTTTTTCACGTAACATTTTAATCGCTTCAGACCAGTTATAGGTATCGCAAATCCCATTTAATTGGAATGCAGACATTAATTTTGCATTCACATCTGCACGGTGAAGCGCATCACGCATTGCCAAACCATTCATCACGGTTGCAAGCATTCCCATATGGTCGCCCACCACGCGATTCATGCCGGCTTTAGCTAATTTTGCGCCACGGAATAAGTTACCACCGCCGAGCACAACACCAACTTCCACGCCCATTTCAATTAATTCTTTAATCTCTAACGCCATACGATCAAGGATTGAAGGATCGATACCGAAGCCCTCATCTCCTTGTAATGCTTCACCACTTAATTTCAATAAAATACGTTTGTAAATTGGTTGGCTCATTTGTCTTTTCCTTTGTCGGTTACAAAATTTGGCTTATTCTAGCAAAAGAGCGAAAAAGTTAAAAATGGAAATTGGTCAGAAAAGTGCGATAAAATATCGCCGTTTTGATTTTATAGGTAAACTTTATGAAGATTTCAAAAACCTCACAAAATTTAACCGCACTTTTTTCTTTGGCTTGTGCCATTGCTGCCGGTTATTTGATTTTACGAGGTTCAGGGATGTTTCCTGAGCCATCTATTAGTCTGATTTTACTCACCGCTATTTTCATTATTTTATTAAGTAGTAGCCGAAAATCTTTCTATTTTATTTTATTACCCTTAGTTTGCTTACACGCAATTTATACGCCGACAGGCTTAAATTTTGGTGCGCCAAGCTACCAATATATTGCATCGGTTCTCGCGACAGATATGTTAGAGACCAAAGAGTTTCTCATGCAAATCCCTGTGAGCAGCTATTTAGCAGCATTAGCTATTCCAGTTTTAGTCTTTTTACATTACAAAAGTGCGGTCAAATTTGGGGTGAAATTTTATCGCAATAAAACATTCATTGCCCTCGCTACCCTGTTGATTGGCTACAACTTACCCATTGCTGCGCCATTAAAAGAAACGGTAGATTCTAGCGTACAAATCGTTAATGAATGGCAAAAATTGAAAAAAATGTCACAGGAAAGTAGCTGGGGACAATCCACATTAGAAAATTCTAAATACCAAGATTATGTGATTATTTTGGGTGAAAGTGCGAGAAAAGATTACTTGCATGCGTATGGATACCCCGTCAATGACACACCATTTATGTCATCTGCAAATGGTACACTGATTGATGGTATGACATCTGCCGGAACAAACACTGTCGCCTCATTGCGCTTAATGTTAACGTTACCTGATAAAGAAAAATGGGAACCCAACTATGATTTAAGCTTAGTGGATCTCATTAAGTCTGCAGGTCTAAAAACCTACTGGCTTTCTAATCAAGGTTTCTTAGGTGAATATGACACGCCAGTTGCTTCGCTTGCCTCAAAATCTGATGAAACCATTTTCTTGAAAAAAGGTGGGAGCTTTAATTCTACAAACTATAGCGATTTTGATTTAATTCCTAAATTTTCCCAAGTTTTAGAGGATCCAACGCAAGGTAAACGCTTTATTGTATTACACATTTATGGTTCGCATCCGCTTGCTTGCGATCGCGTTGAAGATTACCCGAAAATTTTCAATGACAATGATATTGAGAAAAAGAACGAATACTTAAATTGCTATATTACATCCATTAAGAAAACCGATGATTTCATCAAGAAAGTGTATGAAACGCTCAAAGAAAACGAGCAAAAAACACACCGCAGTTTCTCCATGATTTATTTTTCAGATCATGGTTTATGTCATCAGGAAGATGATAAACATGGCGTCACTTTGTTTAATCAAAACTGTCACAGCCAATTACATCATAATATTCCGCTCTTTAAGATTTCATCTGATGATACGACACGTAAAGAATACAAAACCTTTAAATCTGGTTTGAATTTCTTAGAAGGTATTGCTAATTGGATTGGAATTAAAAATCCGAAGCTCACATTAGAAGAAGATTTATTCTCTGAACAAGCTGACAAAGATGACTATGGACTGAAAAAACTGATTGAAGAAAAATATCGCAAAGATGCAGACCCTGCCATCGATATTCGTCCAAAGAAATAGAAAATTTCAAATTTCAGAACAAAAAAGCCGATATTCAATATCGGCTTTTTTATATCTCAATGGAGAAAATTAAGCGTTACCGCCAGTGATTTTTGCAACTTCAGCTGCGAAATCTTCTTCTTTTTTCTCGATACCTTCACCCACTTCTAAACGGATGAAGTTAGACACTGAAGTGTTTACTGATTTTAAGAAGTCACCTACAGATACAGAAGGATCCATGACGAATGGTTGACCTGTTAATGAAACTTCACCAGTGAATTTCTTCATACGGCCTTCAACCATTTTCTCTGCGATTTCTTTTGGTTTACCAGAGTTAACTGCGATATCAATTTGAATTTGACGCTCGTGTTCAACAACATCTGCAGGTACATCTTCTGGGTTCACGAATTCTGGTTTAGATGCCGCTACGTGCATTGCCACTTTTTTAAGTTCATCTTCTGAACCTTCACCTGCCACTAATACACCGATTTTTGCACCGTGTAAGTATTGAGCAATAACTTGACCTTCTAAGTAAGCAACACGACGGATGTTCATGTTCTCACCGATTTTAGCCACTAATGCAGCACGTTTTTCTTCAAATTGTGCTTGTAATGCTTCGATAGTGGTGCCTTTGTGTGCTGCTGCGAAATCAGCCACTTCGTTTGCTAAACCTAAGAAGCCAGCATCTTTTGCTACGAAGTCAGTTTCACAGTTCATTTCAACTAATACACCGAAACCATTTTGTACACGAGCAAGGATAACACCTTCAGCTGCAACACGGCCTGCTTTTTTAGCTGCTTTAGCTTGACCAGATTTACGCATGTTGTCGATTGCTAACTCGATATCACCGTTTGCTTCAACTAATGCTTTTTTACATTCCATCATACCGGCACCGGTACGTTCACGAAGTTCTTTTACTAATGATGCTGTGATTTCAGCCATTTTAAAAATCCTCTGTCGAAAATGCGATTTATTTTGACCGCACTTTTAGATAAAAATATAGGGGCTAAATTTTAGCCCCTATGCCAATTAATCGTTTGATTATTAAGGGCTTCGCCTTATTGCAAAACTTAAATTATTCTGCGTCAGCTGCTAATTCTTCAGCAACTTGAGCTTCGTTACCACGACCTTCTTTAACCGCTGCTGCAGCTGCAGAAACGTAAAGTTGGATAGCACGAGTCGCATCATCGTTACCAGGGATAACGAAATCTACGCCAGCTGGAGTTGAGTTAGTATCAACGATAGCAAACACAGGAATACCTAGGTTGTTTGCTTCTTTAACAGCGATATGTTCGTGGTCTGCACCGATAACGAATAACGCATCTGGTAAGCCGCCCATATCTTTGATACCGCCAAGGCTTAATTCAAGTTTTTCCATCTCACGGGTACGCATTAACGCTTCTTTTTTGGTTAATTTGTCAAAAGTACCGTCTTGAGATTGAGTTTCTAAATCTTTTAAACGTTTAATTGATTGACGAACGGTTTTCCAGTTAGTCAACATACCACCTAACCAACGGTGGTTTACATAATATTGTTGACAGTCTAATGCTGCAGCTTGTACTGCTTCTTGAGCCGCGCGTTTAGTACCAACGAATAATACTTTACCGTTGTTGCTAGCAATACGGGTTAATTCCGCTAAAGCTTCGTTGAATAAAGGTAAAGTTTTTTCTAAGTTGATGATATGAACACCGTTACGAGCACCAAAAATGAAAGGTTTCATTTGTGGATTCCAGTAACGAGTTTGGTGTCCGAAGTGTACGCCCGCGTTGATCATGTCGCGCATTGAAACTTGTGCCATAATATTTTCCTTTTGTTGGGGTTGAGCCTCCACATATCAGCTAATCGACCGTTTGGCACCCCGATTAAGCCTTAATGATATGTGTGTGTTGTTAATAATTAAAAACGCTGCTTTTGAAACCCAAAAACAGCGGTGCGATTTATACCATAAAGTGCGGTCAAAAACTAGTTTATTTTGTCAAATTTATTACTTTTCTTGCTTTAATAAACAATAAAGGGGGACGATGCCGCAAATCTTTAAATTCATCATGCCATTGTGGCTGCTCGGCTAACATGGGTTCAGCCATTTGTTCAATTTGAAAACCTGCAGCAATTAAATCATTAATAATCGTTGCCGTCGTGCGATGATAGGTTTTAAAAGGTTGTTGAAACCAATTTCGCTCTCTCAATCCTTCATCACGGTAATGATTTAAACGATAAGCGACTTGCTGTTTTTTCTCATTTTTTTCCCAGCGCTCCCCTTCTTTATGGCAAGTTGTAATCGGATGCTCTTGGGAAAAAACTAGTGTGCCATTAGGCTTAAGCTTGTTGGCTATCATCGCTAATAAAGCTGGAAAATCTTCAATATAATGAAAAGCAAAAGAGCTGGTAATGACATCAAAATCACGTTCTGGCAATTCCGTTAATTTTTCCATCGGTAACTGATGTAACGAAAAACGCCCTGAAAATTGACCGCACTTTTGTAGATCTTTTTCGGCTTGTTCGAGGATTTTAACTGAAAGATCTGTTCCCACTACACTCGCCGCATCGCGTTCTAGATAGAGTTGCAAATGTCCGCCCGTTCCACAGCCTAGATCGAGTAATTTCTTCCCTTGCAAATCAGGTAACAGGGAAAGCATAGTAGGCTTTTCCACTATTTCATTGAGACTGATGGGATTAGATCGAAGTTTTTGATAAAGCGCAAAGAAGTTTTCTTTATCGTAAACACTCGTTTTGTTATTCATTTTGTTTCCTATGCAAAATTAAAAAGGGCGTATTTGATACGCCCCTACTATATTAACGTGAAAACTTATCCTGCGAAACTTGCAAACCATCCTAAGTTTGCGCCTACTTGTGCCACAATATTTAACACACCGAATAAGATCACAAAGCCAATCATAAAATTACCACCATAGACTTTATAAGTCGCATTTGGGAATTTTTGACGACTTGCTCTGGCAAGCAGTGCTGGTACGATTGCTGCCCAAATGGTTGCAGCTAATCCTGCATAACCAATGGCAATCACGAAGCCATAAGGGAATTGTAAACTTAACAATAGCGGCGGTAAGAATGTCACTAATGTGGTTTTGGTTCTGCCTAATACGCTGTCATCAAATTTAAATAAATCAGCAATATAATCAAATAACCCTAAAGTCACCCCTAAGAATGAAGTAGCAATAGCCATATAAGCAAAGAAATTCAATACAACCGCAATGTATTCCACTTCAATATATTTGTGTAATGCTTCTAATAATGCCGATACATCGCCGCCTTTTTCAATCACGGGTGCAAATTCTGTACGTGGTAAATTACCTTGCACTGCAAGCTGCCATAAGATGTAAATCACTAAGGCTAAGCCCGTACCGATAAAGATCGATTTCATTACACGACTACCATCGCGATCGTAATATTTTACGAGACTCGGTACATTTCCGTGGAAACCAAAAGACACTAAGCAAACAGGAAGTGCAGTCAATAAATAAGGTAAATAGGTTTGCTCACCTTCTGCAATACTATTGAATAACACTTCTGTTTTCACAGAGCTCAATAAACCTGCAGTAGAAAGGAAGAAAGCAACCACCATTCCAACAATTAATACCGTCGTGAAACGGTCTACAGCTTTAGTAGAAAGCCATACGAAAGCGGCAAGAATAAAACAGAAAATTAAGGATCCAGAAGTACGTCCAATATCGACCACACTTTCAGCAGAACCAAAAGCTTGGTTAAGCAAGTTTTGTGTAATACCGCCGCCAGAGGTGATATAAGCATAAGTTAAAATATACAAGACGAAAGCCACAGAAAGACCATTGATAATATTCCAACCTTTTCCTAACAAATCTTTCACGATGGTGTCAAAGCTTGAGCCGGTAGGATAATGTAAGTTGGCTTCTAAGATCATCAAACCTGATGTGGTCATACAAAACCAGGTATAAACCAACGCCAGAATAGAGCCGATAAACCATACACCAGCCGTTGAGGTTGGGTTAGCAAGCATACCTGCACCAATCGCGGTGCCCGCAATAATCATGGCGCCGCCTAATAAAGAGGGAGATTTTTTTATTGTCATAGTAAAGTCCTAGAATATAATTTTGCACTATTATAATAGTACAAAATTAAAAGACAATCTTTTTATATCGACAACAATAAAGAAACTTATATAATATTGATTCTTTAACCAAAAAGGACTTAATTATGAAAAAACAACTTAAAAGCTTTGCTTTTGCTGCGTTAGCGGGTGTTGTATTAACTTCATGTGCTGATTCTGCCTCTATCAATCAACAGGCTGCAAGTAGCTATACCCAAGAAATGGGTAATATGCGTGCACATGGTGTAATTGATACTTCATCAAAAACTGCAAAACGTGTTCATGCAGTGTTTAATAAAATGGTGCCTTATGCAGACCAAGCGAATGAAACTGGACAACAATTTAACTGGCAAATCAATGTCATTAAATCAAAAGAACTGAATGCTTGGGCAATGCCAGGCGGTAAAATGGCATTCTACACAGGTTTAGTGGATACCTTACAGTTAAACGATAATGAAATTGCTGTTGTAATGGGTCACGAAATGGCACACGCTTTAAAAGAACACGGTAAAGCGAAAGTGAATTTTGGTATGGCTACTAATATTGCAGCAAGTTTAGGTCATGCCGCCCTTTCTACTGTTATCGGTTCAAGTGCAAGTGAATTAGCAGTAGGTTTAACCAAAGACTTTGCTTTAGATAAACCTTATTCTCGCAGCGCTGAAACTGAAGCGGATGAAGTTGGTTTAATGTTAATGGCGCGCTCAGGTTACAATCCTGAAGTTGCACCAGGTTTATGGCAAAAAATGGCAAAAGCCTCGGGTGGTTCTAAAGGGGCACTTGATGTGTTAGCTTCTACTCACCCGAGTGATGAATCCCCCCAAGAAAACTTACAACG
>CABSXY010000039.1 GCA_902481695.1 uncultured Haemophilus sp.
TACCCTGCGAGAGCAATCGCTGTAGATGATCGTTTATGCTCTGTTGAAGTATGTAAGGTAGCAAACTTAGCGGTATTCACAAAAGATTATGACGTGATTGGTACTGTATTAAACGGCGAATGGAAACCAAACTAAAGTGTGGTCAAAAATAGTATTGTTTTAAACGTAATCCGATCCTTAAACAGATCGGATTATTTTTTATAGTTGCAATTCGGTGATCTTACCGGTATCCACTTGGAATAATTTTCCTTTTCCCACTTGCATCTCTTTGAGTTGACCTTGAGTAATAGCGGTTACGAAAACTTGAGAACCACTTTGTTGCAAGCGTTCCGCAAGCAGGGCGCGTTTATGTTGATCCAACTCTGAGGCAAAGTCATCAATCAGAAAGATACAATGACGCTGTTTTTGAATCATTAAATGCTCACCCTGGGCTAAACGCAGCGCACACATCAATAATTTCAATTGACCACGAGAGAGTACATCTTCCACGGGGAGTCCATTAGCTTTAAAACGGAAGTCCGCTTTTTGCGGACCTGAAACCGTATAGCCAATGGCTTTATCTCGCTCAAAGTTTTGCGCCAGTAATTCACCATATTCTGTCTCTTTCTCCCAGCCTTGATGAAAGCTAACAGTAATTTCTAATTCAGGTAAAAATAACTGGCAGGTTTTTTCGATCTCAGGACGTAAGGCTTCAGCGTATTCAGCTCGCCAATCACTCACTTGGTGGGCTAATTTGGCTAATTCAATATCCCAAATTTTAATTGCTGAATAAGGCTGGTTTTGACTAAGAGCAGCATTCCGTTGCTTTAATAAGCGGTTTAATGCGATCCAAGAGGAATGGAAACTATTATGGTGGTGGAATAAGCCCCAATCTAAAAATGCACGTCGAAAACTAGGACCACCATTTAATAGGGTAAGTCCTTCAGGTGTAATTAATTGCATGGGTAAAAGGTGAGCGAGATCGGCAATTTTATTGCCGTCTTCACCATTTATTTTAGCGATGGTATTACCTTGACGAAGCTTTTGTAATCCAACAGACCATTGATGCTGGCTTTCTTGAATTTGTCCAAAAAGCGTGAAATGAGGTTCGTCGTAAGAAATGATGCGATTTGCGACCGCACTTTTGAAAGAGCGTCCATGTCCGAGATAAAAAATGGCTTCTAATAAGCTCGTTTTTCCGCTGCCGTTGTTGCCGACTAAAAAGTTAAAGCCGTGATCAAATTCAAGATCCACGGCATTTAAATTTCTAAATTTTTCAACAATTAAGCGGGAAATGGCCATTATTTCTAGAGGCGCATTGGCATAATGACGTATTCTGCGCTTGCATCTTCGCTGTTTTCAATTAAGCAGCTTGATGACGCATCAGTGAGGCGAATACGTACTTGTTGGCATTTTAAGGCGTTCAATACATCTAAAATGTAAGTCACATTAAAGCCCACTTCCATGTCTTCACCTTGATAATTCACATCGACGATTTCTTCTGCCACTTCGTGTTCAGGGTTAGATGCGGTAATTTTAAGTTGGTTTTCACTTAAGTTTAAACGCACACTGCGCACACGCTCATTAGAAAGGATAGAAGCACGTACAAAAGCTTGTTTTAAGGTTTCCCAGTTTCCTTCTACGATACGAGTTGCATTACGTGGTAATACACGACGGTAATCAGGGAAACGACCATCAATGAGTTTTGAGGTAAACACAATGTGGTTTAAGTGAATACGAAGATTATTCGTGCCGATTTGCAAACGAGCAAGTTCGTCACTGCTTTCTAATAAGCGATTCAGTTCTAATACACCTTTACGTGGCAGAATAACTGAATGGGTTTGCAGATCTTGATCTAATTCGATCGTACAAACTGCAAGACGGTGACCGTCAGTTGCAACAGTACGTAATAAATTACCTTCGGTTTCAAATTTCATGCCGTTTAAGAAATAGCGGGCATCCTGGTTCGCCATTGAAAATTGGGTGGCTTCAATTAAGCGACGCAAGGTGCTTTGCGGTAAGGCAAAATCCACTTCAGATTGCCAATCCGTCAGATTTGGATATTCTTCAGCGGGCAGAGTAGTGAGATTAAACTTACTGCGACCAGACTCTACAATGGCGCGATCTTCTTCAAAGGTAACTGTAATTTCAAATTCATCTGATAGCGTGCGGCAAATATCTAAGAATTTTTTAGCCGGAATGGTGAACGCACCATCAGCGGTTGAAGAAGAAAGTTGAGTATAGCTAGAAAGCTCAACTTCAAGGTCTGTACCTGTAATCGTTAAACGGTTATCTTCAATTTGTAATAACACATTATTTAATACAGGAATATTCGGACGATTGCTTAATACGCCACAAACTTGCTGTAAGGGTTTTAGTAGATTTTCTCTTGAAATGCTAAATTGCATCATTGGCTCCTTATGCAGATAATGTGCGAATTAAATTCGCCCAATCTTCTTGAATACTGCTGTCTTTTTCACGGAATTTTGGCACTTCACGACAAGCATTTAAGACTGTCGTATGGTCGCGTTCAAAGGCACGGCCAATTTCCGGTAAGCTTTTATTGGTTAATTCTTTTGCTAACGCCATCGCAACTTGGCGTGGGCGAGTGACAGATCTTGCTCTGCTTTTTGATTTTAAATCAGCCACTTTAATTCGATAGTATTCTGCCACGACTTTCTGAATGTTTTCAATGGTGACCAAACGTTCTTGTAAGGCGAGAATATCTTTTAATGTGTCACGCACAAAATCAATATCAATGTGACCACCTTTGAAGTCTTGCATCGCTTTCACACGGTTTAACGCACCTTCTAATTCACGAACATTGGTGCGTAAGCGTTGGGCAATAAAGAATGCCACTTCTTCTGGCAGCTCCATATGATGTTCTTCTGCTTTTTTCAGTAAAATCGCAACACGAGTTTCTAAATCAGGTGGTTCAATCGCAGTGGTTAAACCCCAGCCGAAACGAGATTTTAGGCGTTCTTCAATTTTCTCAATTTCTTTTGGATAGCGGTCAGAGGTCAAAATAATTTGACGGCCAGTTTCAAATAAACTATTGAAAATATGGAAAAATTCTTCTTGTGTTTTTTCTTTCTCTGCAAAGAATTGAATATCATCCACTAATAACGCATCAAGAGAACGATAGAATTTTTTGAATTGATCCATTTTATTATCACGCATTGCTTTTACCATGTGCTGCATAAAATTATTGGCATGGATATAAAGCACGCGGGCATTTGGTTTATTCGCTAAAATGCCATTACCGATTGCGTGTAATAAGTGGGTTTTACCTAAACCCGTGCCCCCATATAAAAAGAATGGATTTGCCGTGGGTTCACCTGGTGCAAGAGCAAGCTTTTGACCTACGGCACGGGCGAGTTGGTTTGATTTACCTTCAACAAAGTTTTCAAATAAATGTTTATGGTTTAGATGAGATTCAAATTTAGTGGGAACATCAGATTCTTGCTGAAAATTGACCGCACTTTCTTGATGATTATTTGTTTGAGTTGAGGCTGGTTCAACGGCTTTGGGTGCAGGTTTTACCCCTTCTTTTACGATAATTTGTAAATTTGGATTTTTAGCAAGGGCTTGGCAAATTTGATGAATTTGGGCCAAGTAATGATTTTCTACCCAGCTTTTCACAAACATATTGGACGCATATAACACCACTTGATCTTGCGAGATGATATCCGCTTGTAATGGGCGTAACCATGTGCTGAGATCCATCGGGGAAACTTGATCTTGTAGTTCTGATAAGCAATCTTGCCATAGGGTAGAAAGGCTCACGATAAATTATCCTTATGTTATATGCGTATAAAATAAAAGCCGCGAAAGTGCGGTTAAAAATCGAGAGGAATTTTACAATAATTTAGGCAAAAGATCTTCTGTTGCTCATCAAAAAAAGACAAAAAGGTTGCTTGAGATTTTGTCCAAAATCCGTATAATCCCCACGATTTTAGAAGAAACGGAAGATTATTTCGGAATTTTCTCTTTTCTTATTTGACGAAAGCCCAATTTATGATTAAAATTGCGGTCTATTTTTTATAACCCTTGTTGTGTTTTGAATATCAAAACAGTAAACCATTTTGATTTAGGTAGATTACAATGAAACGTACATTTCAACCTTCTGTATTAAAACGTAGCCGTACTCACGGTTTCCGTGCTCGTATGGCAACTAAAAACGGCCGTCAAGTTTTAGCTCGTCGTCGTGCTAAAGGTCGTAAGAGTTTATCTGCATAATCACCTCTTTTAGTGATTAAGCTAAACTTCTCTCGGGAGTTACGATTGTTAACTCCCAGTCAATTCAAAAATGTCTTCGAACAACCGTTTCGAGCAAGCACCCCTGAAATTACCATTCTCGCACGCAAAAATAATCTTGAGCATCCACGCTTAGGTTTAACTGTGGCTAAAAAACATCTTAAACGAGCACATGATCGTAATCGTATTAAACGTTTAGTTCGTGAAAGTTTTCGTTTATCCCAACATAATTTGCCTTCTTGTGACTTTGTCTTTGTGGCGAAACGTGGCATTGGTCAGCTTGATAATAAAACGTTTTTACAAACTTTGGATAAATTATGGGCACGTCACATTCGTTTGGCACAAAAATCCTCATCGCTTTAATTAAGTTTTATCAAGTAGCGATTAGCCCTTTAATTGGACCGCGTTGTCGTTTTGTGCCAACCTGTTCTTGCTATGGTATTGAGGCGTTAAAAACACATGGATTGTTAAAAGGTAGTTGGCTTACGCTAAAACGTGTATTAAAATGTCACCCCTTAAGCGCCGGTGGATTCGATCCTGTTCCGCCGAAAAAGATTAATAATAACGATGAGAAAAAATAATGGACTCAAGACGTAGCCTATTAGTGCTTGCACTACTCTTTATTTCTTTCCTTGTTTATCAGCAATGGCAACTTGATAAAAATCCACCTGTTCAACAACAGACCACGGAACAAACAACAATCGCCTCTTCTGATGTACCGGCAAGTTCTTCTTCATCTGCTGAAGTAGTGGCAGATTCACAAACAAAAGGTCAAATTATCACATTAGAAAATGATGTACTCCGTTTGAAAGTGGATACATTAGGTGGTGATGTAATCAGTTCTGAATTATTAAAATATGATGCAGAATTAGGTTCAAAAGAACCTTTCGTCTTGTTAAAAGATACAAACGAGCATGTTTACATTGCACAAAGCGGCTTAATCGGTAAAAACGGGATCGATACAAAAGCAGGTCGTGCACAATATCAAGTTACTGGCGATAATTTCAAATTAGCAGAAGGTCAAAATGAACTTTCTGTGCCATTAACATTTGAAAAAGATGGTGTGACTTATCGTAAAATCTTTGTGTTAAAACGTGATAGTTACGATGTGGGTGTTAACTTTGAAATTGTGAACCAAAGTGGTAGCGCAATTGAAGTTGAACCTTATGGCCAATTAAAACATACATTAGTTGAAAGCAGCGGTAACGTGGCAATGCCTACTTATACAGGTGGTGCGTATTCTTCTTCAGAAACCAATTACAAAAAATACAGCTTCAGCGATATGAAAGATAAAAATCTTTCTATCGATACCAAAGCAGGTTGGGTTGCTGTTTTACAACACTATTTCGTATCAGCTTGGATCCCAAATCAAGATGTAAATAACCAACTTTATAGTATTACAGACAGCAAAAATAACGTTGCGTCTATTGGTTATCGTGGTCCAGTCGTTTCTATTCCAGCAGGTGCAACAGAGACTATTACCAGCTCATTATGGACAGGTCCGAAATTACAAAACAAAATGGCAGAAGTGGCTAACCACTTAGACTTAACTGTCGATTATGGTTGGGCATGGTTCATCGCGAAACCATTATTCTGGTTATTAACGTTCATTCAAAGTATTGTATCTAACTGGGGTGTGGCAATTATTTGTGTTACCTTAGTGGTTAAAGCGATTTTATATCCGCTTACAAAAGCACAATACACTTCTATGGCGAAAATGCGTATGTTGCAACCAAAAATGCAAGAAATGCGCGAACGTTTTGGTGATGATCGTCAACGTATGAGCCAAGAAATGATGAAACTTTACAAAGAAGAAAAAGTAAATCCACTTGGCGGTTGCTTACCATTAATCCTCCAAATGCCAATTTTCATTGCATTATACTGGACGTTTATGGAAGCCGTTGAACTTCGTCATGCGCCATTCTTTGGTTGGATTCAAGATTTATCGGCACAAGACCCTTACTACATTCTTCCAATCTTAATGGGCGGATCAATGTTCTTGTTACAAAAAATGTCACCGACTCCAGTTGCCGATCCGATGCAACAAAAAGTGATGAACTTCATGCCGTTGATCTTCATGTTCTTCTTCCTCTGGTTCCCGGCAGGTCTCGTACTGTACTGGTTAGTGTCTAACTTAATCACTATCGTACAACAACAAATGATCTACCGTGGTTTAGAGAAAAAAGGGTTACATACCCGTAAAAAATAATCACTAACCGCACCTTTGGGTGCGGTTTTTACATATATTTATGATGTTCAATACAAGACTAAAAGTCATTTCGTTATTTATTTTAATTGGGTTAATTATATATCCTACGTTTTCGGATAAGACCCTACTTCTTGGTGCACGTCTTGATGTTTATGTTTCCCTTGTATTAAGCATTCTTCTTTTTTTTGTCGTGATTTATTGGGAAGTGGAAAATGTCCTTTTACAAAGAAAGGCAAAGCCTAAAAGAGCTTCCAATAAAAAGAAACCCAAAGAAAATATTTTTTATCACATACTCATGAAAGTATTGGGGTATATTATTATGTGTAGTGGTTTTTTTGTTGCTTTTTCTTACTTTCAAACACTTTCTTAACTTTCTATGTTTCCATTTGGGGACAAGAAGAAAACTATATAGCCGAGGTTACTTATAAGCGTAAAAACAAATCGATATATAGTATTAATATTTCATCTAATCAATATGGAAATGAAAGATTCACTTCTAAAAAGGTTTATAATTCGGTAGAGAATGGGCAAATACTCCAAATTTATAAAAAAAGAACGAGCTCGGTCTCCTATATTGATGCATCTGAAGTAATGAAACTTAATGCTCTTTCCAATTAATTTTTCCTCAAGATAACCGTAATATTAGAGCGGTCAATTTTTAGTGAGTTTTTATGAAAGAAACAATCGTTGCACAAGCGACAGCGCCAGGACGTGGCGGTATTGGTATTTTGCGTGTATCCGGCCCGAAAGCGGTTGAAGTGGCACAAGCGGTACTGGGTAAATGTCCTAAACCAAGAATGGCAGACTATTTACCTTTTAAAGATGCTGATGGTACAGTTTTAGATCAAGGTATTGCACTTTATTTTAAATCACCGAATTCCTTTACTGGTGAAGATGTATTGGAATTGCAAGGTCATGGCGGACAAGTGGTATTAGATTTGTTGCTAAAACGAATCTTACAACTTGATGGTGTTCGTCTTGCGCGTCCAGGTGAATTTTCTGAACAAGCTTTTTTAAACGATAAATTAGATTTAGCTCAAGCAGAAGCCATTGCCGATTTGATTGATGCGACTTCGGAGCAAGCCGCTCGTTCTGCATTAAAATCATTACAAGGTGAATTTTCTAATAAAGTGAATCAGTTAGTAGATTCTGTGATTTATCTTCGTACTTATGTGGAAGCCTCGATTGATTTTCCCGATGAAGAAATTGACTTTTTGGCAGACGGTAAAATCGAAGCAAAATTACGAGAAATTATCAATCAACTTGATTTAGTCCGTAGCGAAGCAAAACAAGGCTCGATTTTACGTGAAGGGATGAAAGTGGTGATTGCCGGTCGTCCAAATGCAGGTAAATCTAGTTTGCTGAATGCTTTAGCGGGCAGAGAAGCGGCCATTGTGACAGATATTGCAGGAACAACGCGTGATGTATTGCGTGAGCATATTCATATTGATGGCATGCCTTTACATATTATTGATACTGCAGGACTTCGTGAAGCGACAGATGAAGTTGAACGTATCGGAATTTCGCGTGCGTGGACGGAGATTGAGCAAGCCGATCGTATTATTTTAATGTTAGATAGCAGCGATCCTGATAGCCAAAATATTGAAAAAGTGCGGTCAGAATTTTTATCAAAATTGCCAAATAATATGCCGGTAACCATTGTTCGCAATAAAGTAGATTTAAGCGGCGAGGCAGTTGGAATAAAAGAAGAAAATGGAACAACAACCGTTTGTTTATCTGCTCAAACACATCAGGGTGTAGATTTGTTGCGAGAGCATTTAAAACAGGCAATGGGCTTCCAAACCGGGATGGAGGGCGGTTTCTTAGCACGCCGTCGCCATCTTGATGCCTTAGAAAAAGCGGCCGAACATTTGCAAATTGGGTTAGTCCAATTAACTGAGTTTCATGCAGGTGAATTATTGGCTGAAGAACTTCGTTTAGTTCAAGCTAACCTGAGTGAAATTACGGGGCAATTTACTTCGGATGATTTACTCGGCAATATTTTCAGTTCTTTCTGTATTGGAAAATAAACTTTAGTTTATGACTTTTCATATGTTGTGGGTCATTGCTCTTGGTCTTTCGATGGATGCCTTTGCAGTTTCCATCTCTAAAGGCTTAGCAATGCGCGCTTTTCGATGGAAACAAGCATTAGCTATCGCATGCTATTTTGGGCTATTCCAAGGCATCATGCCTGCGATAGGCTATGTTGTCGGACTGCAATTTACTCAGATGATTCAAAATTGGGATCATTGGATTGCCTTTGTTTTGCTCGCTCTCATCGGTGTGAATATGATTCGAGAAGGACTTAGCTCGGATGATGAACCCGCTCCCTCATTGATTAGTTTAAAACACTTGCTAACACTTGGTGTGGCAACGAGTATTGATGCGTTAGCCATCGGTGTCTCTTTTGCTTTTCTTTCCGTGGATATTTTATTGGCCGTCTTCATCATCGGTTTAACAACCTTTGTCATCTCTTTTATTGGTGTAAAGAGCGGTCATTTTTTAGGGAAAAAATTCAAAAGCAAAGCAGAGATTTTTGGCGGTTTAGTGTTATTAGTCATGGCTGTGAAAATCCTACACGAACATGGTGTTTTTTAAGTGCGAATTTTCGCCTTTTAGATTATAATCTTACGAACTTTGTCTTTTTAAAAGGGTAATAATTGAATGTTAATTGAAAAAATGCATGGCATCGCCCATAGCTTTATCGGAAAAGCGATCTTTGCTTTACTTCCAGTTTCATTTTTAGTTGGTGGGATGTCAGGTTATTTGTATGGCGGCAGTGAGAGTTTTGCCGCAAAAGTAAATGGCGAGACCATCTCTCAACAAGATTTCTTAAATCGTTATAACCAAGAGTTTGAAGCGCGAGCTCAACAAGAAGGCGAGAGTTTCTTAGCGAAAACTGACTCTGTGGAATTTGTGACCGCACTTCGTCAAAATTTAATTCAACGTTTAGTGGATCAAGAATTAATCCGTCAATATGCGAAAGAATTAAAATTAGGTGTAAGTGACGACATGATCAAACGTGCGATTGTAAGCGATCCTAACTTACAATCTAACGGTAAATTTGATAATACCCGTTATCAACAATTATTGACTCAAAATGGTTTAACATCCGATACTTATGCGGCTATTTTACGTAATGCATTAACACTTGAACAAATGCAAAATGGTTTGGCAGACAGTGAATTTGTTGTACCAGCCCAAGTAAAAGATAACGCACAAGTCTTTTTCCAAAAACGTATCGCTCGTCTTGCAACACTTCCATTAGCTGATGAAATTGCAAAACAAAAAGTAACGGACGAAGAAATTAAAGCGTATTACGATGCGAATGCGAAATCACTTGTTCAACCTGAACAAGCGAAAGTGCAATATATTAGCGTTTCAGCAAATGCATTAGGTAAATTACAACCTGTAACAGAAACTCAAATTGCGCAATATTATCAAGAAAATAAAGCGCAATTCATTAGCCAAAAATTAGCACATATTCAATTATCAACTGAGAAAGAAGCGGATTCCGTTTATCAAGAACTGAAAAAAGGTGCTGATTTTGCTGAGTTAGCAAAAACAAAATCCCTAGATAAACTTTCTGGTGCTCAAGGCGGTGAATTAGGTTGGGTAAAAGACAACGAATTACCGAAAAACTTTGAAGATGCAGCATTATTATTAAATGTAGGCCAATACAGCACACCGGTTAATGTGGATGGGGCTTACCATATTATTTTAGTACAAGATCGTAAAGAACGTACTTTAGAAGAAGTGAAAGAACAAATCGCGGATACTGTGCGTAAAAACTTAGCAGAAAGCCGTTTCCAAGCGGTAGAAAAAGCGGTTCGTGCAAAAGCAGCAGAAAGCAGTGATTCTTTAGCTACGGTAGCAGAAGCAGCAGGCGTGAAAGTGGAAGAAACAGATTATTTCGGTAAAAATAATGTCCCTGCGGCATTAAATTTCCCAAATGTGACTTCTGCTATTTTTGAATCTGATATTGCAAACGGCGGTGCAAATTCTGAGCCATTAACGGTAGGTGAAAATGAATTTGTAGTGGTACGTGTCGTAGATCACAAAGATGAAGGTTTACAAAGCCTTGATGAAGCAAAATCAACGATTGAGCAATTCTTAAAACGTGAAAAAGCCGATAAAGTATTAGCTGAAAAAGCAGAGCAAGCGGTTAAAGCACTATCAACTGATCCTACCAAATTACCAGCAGGTATTAGTTTTAGTGAACCACAAACCTTTACGTTGATGGATGATAAAGATCCAATGCTTTATGAAGGTGTATTTGCTATTGCTAAACCACAAGATGGTAAAGCGGCTTATCAAGTTGCTCGCAACAGCAAAGGTGATGTAGTTATAGTCGCTCTAGAACGTGTAGAAGAACCGACTTTAAGTGAGCAAGAATTAGCGAAATTTAGCACTCAACTTGTTCGTGCACGTCAAGGCGAATTGCAAGGACAGTTAATGCAAGCATTACGTGAAAAAGCACAAATTGAGATTAATAATACCTTTATTAATCAAGATGATTCAGAAGAAGGTGCGGCTCACTAAGCCGATTGAAATGTCATTCATCATCAATTTCTGATGGAAAATAAAAGCAAAGTGCGGTAAATTTTGACCGCACTTTTTTATATAAAATAAGGAGAAGACTATGGCTCAAGAAACCATTTTCAGTAAAATTATTCGCAAAGAAATTCCTGCCAATATTGTTTATCAAGATGAATTAGTGACTGCATTCCGTGATATTTCACCACAAGCGAAAACCCATATTTTGATTATCCCAAATAAAGTCATTCCAACGGTTAATGATGTGACGGAACAAGATGAAGTTACCTTGGGTCGCTTATTTACTGTCGCAGCTAAAATTGCTAAAGAAGAAGGCATTGCCGAAGACGGTTATCGTTTAATTGTGAACTGTAATAAACACGGTGGACAAGAAGTATTCCATATCCATATGCATCTTGTTGGTGGTGAACCTTTAGGTAGAATGTTGGCGAAATAATGAAAAAGATCCTCATTACAGCAACGGTATTATTTTTAACGGCTTGTTCATCTGCACCAAATATTGTGGGAACCAATAAGCCAATTTTAAATATGGCGGCAAATTTAGCACCGGCTTTAGATGTTGATTTGTCGGATAATACAGCAGCTTTAAAAAATAAAACCACGCAACAACTCAATGTGCTTTACCATCTTTATTGGTATAACACACAAGGTGTAACGCAAGTTTGGCCGAATCAGCAAGAAAGCCAATCAGGCAATATTTTATTGCAACCTCAAGAAAAGAAAGTGTTTGAACTACCAAAACCAAGCACAGAAAGCACCAATTATCGTCTTTATTTACAATAGTTTATGTCCACATTATTGATTGACCTTGAAGGTCATGAGCTCAAACAAGAAGAAGTTGAATTACTGGAACATCCTTTAGTTGCCGGTTTGATTTTATTTACCCGCAATTTTTATGATCGTCAGCAAGTTCAAGCGCTAATTAAATCCATTCGTCAACGAGTGAAAAAGCCTTTATTGATCACGGTCGATCAGGAAGGTGGTCGCGTTCAACGTTTCCGTGAAGGTTTCACTCAGTTACCCGCAATGCAAGCTTTTGCGGCATTAGTTAAGGATTCAACTCTGCAAAACCAAATAGCAAAAGACGCGGGTTGGAATCCGGCGG
>CABSXY010000040.1 GCA_902481695.1 uncultured Haemophilus sp.
CAATTGATGCGCATTGATTGTTCGCATTTGTTTCCGTTGATTAATACGCTGTAATTGTTCTTCAGTGATATTCGGATCCTGTTCAGGATGCTCTTCATAATAGCCTAATGTAATCAGAATATGTGATGGTTTTTTGCTAATCCATGGTTCATTTTGAGGTAAAAATGAGCCATTCCCCCACCAGAGAGACGGGCTTGCCAAGGTGTAATGTTGAAATAAATCCGGTTGATGGAAGAGCACGTATAATCCAAACAACCCACCAAAAGAATGGCCAAAGAAATATTGTTTTTCCTTATTAATATCGAAATGCTGTTCAATATAAGGCTTTACGTCTTGTTGAATAAAACGTAGAAAATCGGCGGCTTTTCCTCCTTTGGCGAATTCGGCACCTTCTGCCGGGAAAGTGTAGTCTCTCGTGCGTTCTTCAATAACATAAGCTTTATCAGATACATAACCGATACCGACAATAAGCGGGAGCGGTTTATTGGGATTGACAGCATTCACGGCCATTGGAAATTGAGCATTGCCATCTAACGTGTAAAGTGCGGTCAGTTTTTGCGATGTTTTTGGTGGTACCGCAATAAACAAGCGGTAATGATTGTCTTCAAAGGTAAAATCTTTTTGTTGAATTTGATACATTTTTTTCATGTTTTCTTGAATAGGTGGAATCTTAAAGTCGGGTTCTGCTTGCGTGATTTGCGTAAATGTCAGCAGACAAAATAAAAAGGGTAAACGCAAAAATGAGAACATAGTTATTGAGTCTTGAGTTGATAATGGTTCTCACTATATCGAAAATATGATGGGTAAATCAACCTTGTTGTATCTTAGCCTCTTAAACCACCTAAAAAGGGGTAGAATTTTCCAATGAATGTTCAAAAATGAGATCTAGTTAACATTTTTTTTTTGACAATTCCCATACAATGAACATAGGAAAAAATTTTTAAACTTTTTAATCAAGAGGTGAACTATGACTGATGTTAAAAACGTAATTAAAGAACTTGAAGCCGTTGGTATTCATGATGTTAAAGAAGTGGTTTATAACCCAAGTTATGAACAACTTTTTGAAGAAGAAACAAAACCTGGCTTAGAAGGCTTTGAAAAAGGTACACTTACCACAACTGGCGCGGTGGCTGTTGATACAGGGATCTTTACCGGTCGTTCACCGAAAGATAAATACATCGTTTTAGATGATACCACAAAAGATACTGTGTGGTGGACTTCTGATGTGGCGAAAAACGATAATAAACCAATGACTCAAGAAACTTGGTCAAGCTTGAAAGGTCTTGTGACTAAACAACTTTCTGGCAAACGTTTATTCGTGGTTGATGGTTTCTGTGGTGCAAGTGAAAAAGACCGTATCGCAGTGCGTATTGTGACAGAAGTCGCATGGCAAGCACACTTTGTGAAAAATATGTTCATTCGTCCGACAGAAGAGCAATTAAAAACCTTTAAACCAGATTTCGTGGTCATGAACGGTTCTAAATGCACTAATCCGAACTGGAAAGAACAAGGCTTGAATTCTGAAAACTTCGTTGCATTTAACTTAACTGAACGTATCCAATTAATTGGTGGTACTTGGTACGGTGGTGAAATGAAGAAAGGTATGTTCTCAATGATGAACTACTTCCTGCCACTTAAAGGTGTAGGTGCAATGCACTGTTCTGCTAACGTAGGTAAAGACGGTGATGTGGCTATCTTCTTCGGTTTATCCGGTACAGGTAAAACCACCCTTTCAACTGATCCAAAACGTGAATTAATCGGGGACGATGAGCACGGTTGGGATGATGTAGGTATCTTCAACTTTGAAGGTGGTTGCTACGCGAAAACTATCCATCTTTCTGAAGAAAATGAACCAGATATCTACCGTGCAATCCGTCGTGATGCGTTATTAGAAAACGTCGTGGTTCGTGCAGATGGTTCAGTTGATTTCGATGATGGTTCTAAAACTGAAAATACTCGTGTATCTTACCCAATTTATCATATTGATAATATTGTTAAACCAGTATCTCGTGCTGGTCACGCAACGAAAGTAATTTTCTTAACTGCGGACGCATTTGGTGTGTTACCGCCAGTGTCTAAATTGACACCAGACCAAACCAAATACTACTTCTTATCTGGTTTCACCGCTAAATTAGCCGGTACAGAGCGTGGTATTACTGAGCCAACGCCAACTTTCTCAGCATGTTTCGGTGCAGCATTCTTAACGCTCCACCCAACACAATATGCTCAAGTGTTAGTTAAACGTATGCAAGCTGCCGGTGCAGAAGCTTACTTAGTTAATACTGGTTGGAACGGTACGGGTAAACGTATCTCAATCAAAGATACTCGTGGTATTATCGATGCCATCTTAGATGGTTCTATCGAAAAAGCAGAAATGGGCGAGTTACCAATCTTTAACTTAGCCATTCCAAAAGCATTACCAGGCGTAGATCCAGCGATCTTAGATCCACGTGATACTTATGCGGATAAAGCACAATGGGAAGCGAAAGCGAAAGACCTTGCAGGACGTTTCGTGAAAAACTTTGAAAAATATGCGACCAACGCAGAAGGTAAAGCACTTATCGCAGCAGGTCCAAAAGCTTAATTAGAGAATATCGTATCTAATTAAACATTTCTAAAAATAACCGCACTTTGATTTGTTAACCAAAGTGCGGTTTTTTTATATTAAGTTTTTTGCGAGTTATTCTTTTGCTACGGTAAGAATAGACCAAATATAAGCCAAGATGACCAATACCGCAGAGACAGAAAACATGATGCTGATCACATCAACAAAAAAGAAACTTTCCAGAATCGGTTTAGTGAAGATGCGTTCCGCATATCTCGCGACAAAAGTGATGATATAAGCCCATAAAGCCCAGGTAACTAGATCTAGTACAAAGCTTTTGGCTTTAATCAGCAAGGGAAGGCTGCTACCTTTATTAATAACCATCAATTGTTGTAAAGTGGCGGTTGCCATTATTTAAACTCCTCTGTCAGGGCTTGTCCAGACAGCTAGCTTGGACTTGTTTCTAAAAATCGCTTTTGGGATTCCAACGAGTAACGTTACCGTATTGAGTAACCAATAAGCGTAGGGATACCAAATGCAGGAAATTCCATATTGGATCAATCCTTTTTCATAACGTGAATCAATGTATAAGCTTAAGAGACACTGTAAGAAGAAGGAAAAAAACATGATCGAGATATTTGTTTCAAACAGCTCCATGTTTTGAATACCTATACCTAAGGTAATCTTGCGGTATAGTGCAAGTGCAACCAGTACAACTAATAAGATTGCCCAAGTTGCGGTAACAAAATATTCAGCATACATTGGCCATAGACGACGGTTTTTCCAACGCCAGACCTGCGGGAAATATTTGAGGATAGTTTCAGCGCCACCTTGTGCCCAGCGTAAACGCTGTTTGTATAAGCCATAAAGACGTTCAGGCATTAATACCCAACATAAGGCACGAGGCTCATACATGATGTTGTAACCAGCCGTTTGAATTTTCCAACTAACATCAATATCTTCGGTGATCATATTGGTACTCCAGCCACCAATTTCTTCCATCACATCTTTGCGGAAGAGACAACATACGCCGGATACCGTGAAGATCGTTCCCATTAGGCTTTGAGCGCGTTTGATTAAACCGATAATGGAGCTAAATTCAGACACTTGTAAGCGACCTAGGATTGTACTGCGGTTACGTACGCGTGGATTGCCTGTAACGGCGCCATAAGCACGGTTTAACTCGAGGGATTGCACCATGTAATCGATCGCATCGAAATCCAATACTGCATCGCCATCAATACAAGCTACATATTCACCTTTAGCAACTAACAAGCCATGATTTAATGCACTGGCTTTACCTTGGTTTTCTTGGTGAAGCGCCACGATGCGTTCGTCAGCTTTGGCCCAACGATCAATAATTTCACCCGTGTTATCTTTACTCCCATCATTGATAAAGATGAGCTCATAGTTTGGATATCTGAGTTGGAGCAAGTAAGGAATGGCTTCATCTAAGTTGTCCCCTTCGTTGTAGCAAGGCACCATAATGCTGACCATCGGAACACGTTCCTTTGGCATTTGTTGGAAAGTTGGTTGCCCAAGTTTTCCTTCCATAAAAAGGTAATAACACAGACTTGCAGTCACCCAATATATCGCCATTCCGGCAGGATACATGAATACGAAGATACTCACGGCTTCTAAGAATTGTTGGTTCATAAGTCAATCCTTATTGTTTTCCTGCATTCGTATTTACGGAAAAATACGGTTTCATTTTGTTCATATCCGGTTGATTCATTAAAAAGTTATCCGGATAGTAGCCATAGCTATAAATATGATTTTTTTGTAATAGTGTCATCCAATCAATCAATTCAGATTCAGGAATTGGTTTTTGAGTTCGCCAATTCACCGCTTGGAATTCAAATAAGACTTTCTCTAATGGCGCTTGGGCTTTCACATTTTCAATGAGAGAAGCAAACCATTGATAGGCTTCTTTTTGTGAAATAGGCTGCTCATTTTCCATGTATGGCATTGCCATAATGGCCGTCGTATCGTAATTGTCAGTGAGTGTTTTTAAGTTTTGTGCCAACCATTCTTCTGCATTTGGATTCGTGATCACTGATGCATAAAGATTACGAGCCGTTTTAAGAGAATATGAACCACGCAAGAAATAAGGTTTTAACGCATCGGTGAGTTGATGGGTTAATTGGATTAAATCTTGTGTTTTTTGTTTTGCTTGTGGGCTAACCATGCCTTCAGCGTGATTACCTTCTGCACCTTCAAAATCGGTTAGGAACGCGTCATCATGGAATAAAATGCCATTAAATTTTGCGTAGAATGACAAATCGTTATAAATGGATTTAATGATTTCAACATTCTGTTTGTTATAAGGTGAAAGACGTAAATAGGCCTTTGTTGAAGGTTTGCCCGTGCGGCTATCAATGACATATTCCGCCTCTTTTACATTTTTACGTAAATCAAAGGCGAGTACAGGCATCCAAGCATAAACTTGTACGCCTGCGCGTGTTTGTAATTGCCATGCAATTCGACCAAAAATATCATCGCGAACAGGAAGATATTTATTAGGGAAATACAAGGCATCCGCTACACCATCTCCATCAGGATCGGAGAAAGCTTGAAGATAAACTGTCGTCACACCATATCGATAGATACGCTCGATTAATTTATCAAGGTTTTTGGCTTGTTGAGCTTTATTTGCGTCGTAGACATAGTCTAAATCAACATGTAGCACACGTTGAATTTGCTTGCTTTCATCAATGCCATCAAGATAGTTTTTAACGGTATTTAGATCGGTTTCTGCATTAAGTAATAAACGTCCAATATGTTTATCACCCACTTTATTGATGATTTTCTCACCTAATGAGAAATAGTGTGGCATTCCTGCTTGTCGTGCAAGTTGCACCGCAACATCATTAAATTGTCCATAAGGCCACACCATTACACGTGGTTTCTTACCAATATGATTGACTAATGTTTGAACAGTACGGGCAAAATCAGATTTTAATCTGTTTTTGTAGGCATCTTCCGTTTCATATTTTCCGTTTTTATATTCAGGCGCAATCACAGCGGGCAATTGACCACCAGATGGGTTTGCTTTAATACCGTTATGAAGGTTATGTGTATGGGAAGCAACCTCAACGAGTCCGCTCTGTTCCATTTCTTTCACTTGTGCCCAAGTGGCAAAAACAGAACGATCTAGCATTTTATCGGCATAAGGGATTTTTTGATTTGCTGGGGTATCCAACCAGCCTGTCACTGGCGCAAAAACAGCAGGGTAGTTATAAGCCTTTAATAGCGGGAAGACCACGTTATACATGGTCTCATAGCCATCATCGAAGCTTAGCAATACCGCATTATCAGGTAATGTGCCTTTACCATTTTCAGCATCGATAACTTGCTGCCAACTGATCACGTTGTATCCGTTTTCTTTTAGCCAATTAAAATGTTTAATTAACATTTGGGCAGAAATCGTTTGAGGAAAATAATGTTTTTGATTTTCAGCCGCACTTTCATCTACCACAGAGTGATAAGCTAATACGCCATAACGATCTTGCGCAAAGGCAAAAGCCGAAAAAAGGGAAAGCGTGCAAATAATTATTCTTGCAAAATGTTTTAGAGATCTCATAAGGTTATACCGCTTAAGTATTTAATAATAAATAGAGAAATTTAAATTTCCGAAATTGTTGAATTCAGCATTGCCATCGTAAATATTCTTTTTACGACCAATTTCATAAGACACGCCAAATTTTTTACCAACACGCCATTGGTGTCCGTAGCTAATTGACCACATTTTTTCTCGACTGAGTTCTGCCTGTTTATAGGCACCCACACTGGCTTTCAGATGGTGATTTAAGATCAAGCCATAATTAAGTGGTTGGTAGTAACTTAAATCTGCACCGAATTCCAAGCTTGTCGCTTTTGATGGGTTGTAATATTCAGCAGAATCAATGGTTTTATTTTTGCTGTAATCGACTCTGAAATTGTTAGTTAGCGTCCAACGATCATGTTTGAATGTATTGAGATTCAACCAGAAATTGGCTTCTTTTCTTAAGTTACCGTCATCAAATTTCATGACGCCACCACCTAGTCCAGCTTGGAAAATATCGGAATAGGAATACGTGGTAGAGAAACCAATATCTTTGGTATACACACCTTTATTAATGGCTTTAACTGGGGTGCCACTACCATTAATATTGGCGTTTAAATTAAATGACCAATGTTGGTTGAGGGTATAATTTGCCTCTGTAGAGAAATAGGCTTTATCATTAAGCTTAATGCCTTTCCCGCCTTCTATTTTCAATTGGAGCGGATAGAAATTGAGCTCTGTTCCCACACCAATTCGGCGAGAAATGAGACTTTCTTTGTCATAAGGGGAGCGAGTTTCTAAGTAATGAGCGTAGAGAGCATGACCATTTGCTGTTTTTGGTGTGTAAATTGCATAATCTTGGCTACTTTCATTGCTATAGCTTATTGGTGAAGTGCGATGTTGCAAGCCGACGCTTCCTACAACTTTGCCAGAACGTGCTTGTTCATAATGCTTAATAAGGGATTGGGCTGACTGGCGTTGTTCTTCATTCATCGCATCAATCGTTTTTGAAACTGTTGGCAAATCATTTTGACTTAAGGCAGTTTCTGCCAGGTTATTACGAGCCTCTTGCTGATCATTTTTACTCAAAAAATAACCGGCTTTTTCCGCCCATAATTTTGCATCATCGTAGTTACCACGATTTCGCTCAAGTTCTGCTTTTTGCAACATAGCCCATGGATCACCAGGCGTTTTGTTAAATAGACGATCATCAATAAGTTGCTGAGCTAATTTGCTGTTACCACGCCATAAAGCTAAGCGCGCTAAACCAAAATAGCGAGAATCATAGCCTGGATTCTTAATTCTTGATGTTCGGGTATAGTCATTGACATAAACATTTGAATTCATACGCTCTAAATATTGCTGCGCCAATTCAAATTTGCCTGAATCACTTGCCGAGAGAGCAAGTTTATGAAGTAAACCATCACTTACTGCAAGTTTGTGGTTTAAAGCTTGTTGTTCAATTTCTTGATAAATGGCTAATGCTTTGTGTGGTGAGCCTTTTACCGCCCAATAATCACCAAAGGCTTCTTCTAAATACGCAGGCACATTAGGTTGAGCCTGTAATGTATTGAAGTCATCCTCTATTTCATCAAATTTATTCAATCGGACACCCATTACAAAACGATCTTGCAATGTTTGTTGATACAAAGGATGTTCAGGATTAATTTTGGTCAAAAGTGCGGTCAATTCTTCAAATGCTTTTTCTTGCTGCGTAGGCGTTGTCGCATTTTTTGAGGAGGTAATTGTCTTACCATGCTCAAACCACATCATGTCTTTTTGACTGAATTGATCCGGATAGGCTTTTTGTAGTTTCTCTTGTAAAGGTTGAAGGTTGTATTTTGATGCTAAACGATACAACTCTCTCATTAAGGTGATATTTTTCGGATTTTGTTCTAACTGACGTTGCCAACGGCCAAGTTTAGCCATGTCGGGTTCGGTGAAATCAAGCAAATAACTTTCCGCATCAAGATAAGCGTTATCTTGTCCAAAACGTTTTTTGTAAACATTCAGTGCATTTTTTGCCGCAGTGTAGTTTTTGGTTTCTGTGAAAGCTAATGCGCCACCAAGCCATCCATTTGGATTATCAGGGTATTGCTTTTGCAATTGGGAATAGAATACAACGGCACGATCGTATTGTTTTTCATTTCGAGCGGCTTTGCCTAAATTTTCGAGTTCATTTTGGGAAAATTGCGATGGTGCGCAGCTTTCGCAAAGTGAAAGTGCTTTAGCTGATTGATTCGTCCTCAGATAGAGTGTCATTAAATCATCGCGCACTTTCGAATCCCGAGTCCTCTTAAATAAGGTCTCCAGTTTGGGAATAGCTTGATTTAATTGGGCATCGCCTTGACGGGAGAAAATGATGATATTTTCTCGTTCGGTATCAATAGCGGATTTTTGGGCATAGGTAATCTGTGCTAAAGAGGTACTGACACCTGCTAATAGCATTGCCTTAAAGGCATGAGATAGAGATTTCATTTTTAGCTTCTACTATATTAATAATAATTATTTATCTAGTGCTTCTCTATGTCAGACAATGTAAAGAAAGTTTAAGTTTCGCAAAGTGGTCGGATCTCTTTGTAAGCTATGAAGAAATTAATTGTGGATAAAGTAGGCGCTTTAGGTGAGAAAATAGGCATTTTAGTAAAATAAAACGCCTATTTTATATTTAGAGAAGTGATTGATCGTTATTTCAAAATAAACATCGGTGTGTCGCTGATAGGATCACGATGAATGATGACATCTAAATCAAATACATCCTTCAACAACTCTTCGGTCATGACCTCATCAGGTGTACCTTGTGCCATCACTGCACCTTTTTTCATGACGATTAAGTGATCGCAATAGCGGCAAGCTTGGTTGAGGTCATGTAACACTGTAATTACGGTTTTGCCATTTTGTTGCATTTGTCGCATCATGCCCATGAGTTCTGCTTGGCGGTTTAAATCCAGATAAGTAGTCGGCTCATCGAGTAGCACTAATTCAGCATCTTGCGCAAGAGTCATGGCTAAAAATACCCGTTGTTGCTGACCACCAGATAAATCAGAAACCAACTGTTCGGCGAGTTCTGCAGTTTGCGTTTGTTCCATCGCCCAAGTGACCAATTCTTCATCTTTTTGACTGAGTTTACCCCATAGATTTAAGTAAGGCGAACGCCCGTAAGCGATCAATTCGCGCACTTTTATCCCTTCAGGTACCAAGTGTTGCTGCGGAAGAAAAGCCAATTCTTGGGCATATTCTTTAGGGCTTTTTTGCCAAATATCCTGACCTTTATGGGTGATTGAGCCTTGTTTTGGTTTGAGCAAGCGCGCCACCGCTTTTAATGTGGTGGATTTACAGCAGCCATTTGGGCCGATTAACGCAATCACTTTATTTTTCGGGAATTTTAGCGACAGATTTTTAACCACGAGTTTATCTTGATAACCTAAAGATAAATTATTGATTTCAATGCTCATTATTTAGTTCTCATCAATAAGTAGAAGAAATATGGCGCACCGATAATTGCGGTCAGAATACCTGCCGGCAGTTCAGTTGGTGGGTCAATCACCCGCGCCAAAATATCCGAAAGTTGTAATAATAGGGCGCCAATAATCAAGGCTGCCGGTAATAGGGTACGATGTCTGCCACCGACTAAACGGCGAGCAAGATGCGGCGCAACCAAGCCTAAAAAGGCAATCGGACCACAAATTGCCACGGCTGTAGTGGAAAGGGCCACCGCTAGCACTAAAACGCTGATTTGCACTTTATTCACGGTTACACCTAAGGTGGAGGCTTTATTTTCACCTAAACCAAGGGTGTCGAGATCGCGACAGAAAATAAATGGCAAGGGCAGTAATACGATTAACCATGGCAATACCACATTCAAATAAGACCAGCTGCGCCCCCACAGGCTTCCTGTGAGCCATAACATAGCCGTGTTGATCTCGACCGGATTGGTAAGCATCAGATAATGACTAATGGCTGCCCACAATGCGGACAGTGCGACCCCAATGATTGCCATTTTGATAGGGCGGAAGTTAAAACCGCACACGATCCATAAAATGACAAAAGAGAGCACACCACCTAAAAAGGCAAAAATAGGCATCCAGTAAAAGGCTAAGTTTGGTAAGAACATCAATACCGAAACAGCAACCAACCCAGCCGCATTGTTAATCCCTAAAATGTCGGGAGAGGCAAGTGGATTGCGCACCACGCTTTGCACTAACACACCAGAAATTGCTAAGGCTCCGCCTAATAAAATCGCTAATACTGCACGGGGGAGGCGATATTCCATCAAGGTAAAATAGTTTTTATCGTCAGGCTGAAAGGCCGCCCAAATTTCCTCAAAAGAAAGCGTATAAGTGCCAAGGCGAATACTCAATCCAAAGAGTAGTACCATCAGACTAAGCGTGCCGACATAAAAGCCGATAGCGCGAAAAGATACATGAGAAGCTCGCATTAGTGTCTTCCTCTGGCAAATAATACAAAGACTGGGGCACCGATTAAGGCAAGCACCGCACCAGCAGGCACTTCGCTAGGGAAGTTAACCGCGCGGGCAATGGTATCTGCAGCGAGCATTAAAATTGCGCCGAGTAACATCGCCATGGGGAGCGATTTTCGCAAGTCATAACCAATCCAATAGCGAGCAAGATGGGGCACGAGTAAGCCGATAAAGGCAACAGGGCCAGCAACACTCACGCTTGAACCCACAATCAATAATGCCATGATGTTAGCGTACCAGCGTAAACGGAAGAGATTGATGCCTAGTGAACGAGCGGATTCATCGCTTAAATTGAGTAAATTCAAACGGCTGGCAAAAAATAGGCAGAAAAGTGCGGTCAAAATAAAGAACGGAAATAACGTCAATAATTCATTCCAACGAGCATGTGCAATGCCGCCAGCTAGCCAACTCATAATACCGAAGGCATGATCTTCCGCGATAATGAGCACCAATTTCGTGAGCGCGGCACAAAGTAGTGATACGGCAATCCCCGCTAAAATCACTCGGCTACGATCTCCACTATTATCTTTCCAACCATTGCTGATTAGCATCACAACAAACCAACTCAAACCACCACCGATACTAGCCACTAAGGCAATGCTATAACCAGAAAGAATCAAAGGGCTAAAAGCACTGGCGGTTACCATGGCAAGACTGGCTCCTGAGTTCACGCTAAGTAGCGTAGGCGAAGCAAGCGGATTGCGCGTAATGGTTTGTAACAACGCCCCCGCCACTGCAAGATTGGCACCTAAAATCATGCCAACTA
The DNA here is from genome assembly GCA_902481695.1 of uncultured Haemophilus sp. Classification (GTDB taxonomy): domain Bacteria; phylum Pseudomonadota; class Gammaproteobacteria; order Enterobacterales; family Pasteurellaceae; genus Haemophilus_D. Next base: position 11,336 of record CABSXY010000040.1, read on the forward strand.
ATGCGCGCGGTAGGCGTAAATCGGTTACGGTAATTTTGGCAATGTCATCGCCATCGGGGAGGAACGCTTGTAACGCTGCAAGCGGTCGAATTTCGATGGGATAATACAAAAACAGGCTTCCCCATAATAGGAAAGCCAGAATGATAAGGGGAAGTCCCCAACGGAAAGTGGACTTCATCATTATTTTTGTTTCACGAAACCTTCAATTTGTTTTGCCATAATTTTGCTCGCTTCTAAGCCACGACCACGCGCCCACATGTCCGAGTCAACACTGTAAACATGATTGGCTTTTACAGCAGGAATCGCTTTCCACAGTGGCTCAGCTTCCCATTTGCGGGCAATGCTTTCATCACGATAATGGGCGATGAACAAGTATTCCGGTTTTTCCATTACTAATTGTTCAAGGTTGATTTCTACGAAAGCTTGATCACTATTGAGTTTGGTTGGGGCAAAACCTAATGTCGTTAAGAAACTACCCACATAGCCATTGTCATTTTGGATATTAAATTTATCTTCTCGGGAAGTACCAAATGAGGCTTTTTTGCCTTGTACACCTA
>CABSXY010000041.1 GCA_902481695.1 uncultured Haemophilus sp.
GAATAAATTGACCGCACTTTTCACCAATTTATTGCCAATAGAAAGCAAGAAGGTTAGTCCCAATGCTAAGAAAAAGGCAATAAACAAAGATACGACTGTAAGCAACAGGCTAGTCGGAATGCCTTGAGCAATCACTGCTAAATACTCTTGAAACATTATTCGACTCCCCGTTCAAATCGAGTGAAACGTAATTCTAATTTGCGAATCCCTGCTTGGCTAATCAAGGTAATCACTAAATAAATCAATGCTGCAATACCATACCAAGTGAAAGGCTCATGGATATTTGTATTGATGTATCCTGCTTGACGCATTAAATCATCGACACCAATTAATGACACCAACGCTGTATCTTTTAATAACACGAGCCATTGATTGCTTAAGCCCGGTAAAGCGTGTCGCCATACTTGTGGCATGATTAAATTGATGAAGGTATAAGGACGACTTAATCCTAAAGCCGCACCTGATTCCCACTGTCCTTTTGGAATAGCTTGGATCGCACCACGTAAGGTTTGTGAAGCATAAGAGGCAAAAATCAAAGACAATGCAAATACACCACAACCAAAGGCGCTGAATTCGATATACTCACCCGTCAGCATTTCCACAACTTGGGTTGAACCAAAATAAATCAGTAGAACCACCAAGATTTCCGGTAAACCACGCAATAAAGCGATCACAACAGAAGCTGGTTTCGCAATAAAGACATATTTATTCGCTTCTAAAGCCGTAAAAATAATACTGAGCAATAAACCGACAATTAACGAGCAAATAGCAAGCCCTAAGGTCATTAGGGCTGCATGTCCAATTAATGTAAGATAATCATAAAACATAGATTATTTTGTCATCCATTTGTCATAGATTTTTTGGTATTCACCATTTGCTTTCACGGTTTCTAAACCTTTATTTAAGCTTTCTAGCAATTCTTTGCTTGATTTATTCACCGCGATACCTAAACCATTACCGAAATATTTTTTGTTAGTCACTTTCTCGCCAACAAATTGAATTTCAGGCTCTTTAGAAATCATATCAGACAATACGGCTGTATCACCGAAGATGATATCAATACGACCATTTTTTAAGTCTAAGATCGCATCTTGTAAGCTTGCATAAGATTTTGCATTATATTGCTTAGTTTCTGCTGTGGTATATTGTTGGAATGTTGTTCCGTTTTGAACACCAATTGTTTTTGCTGAAGCTAAATCTGCTTTGCCTTTTAAAGCGACATAACTTGCTGTGCTGTCATAATACGCATTAGAAAATGAAACTTGTTTTGCACGCGCTTCAGTAATATCCATTGCAGAAATCGCTGCATCAAAACGTTTTGCTTTCAAGCTTGGAATTAATGCATCAAAAGATTGGCTTTTGAAATGACAAGTCGCTTGGATTTCTTTACAAATTGCATTCGCTACATCAACATCAAAACCGATAATTTCACCTTTTTCATTTGTTGTTTCAAATGGCGGGTAGCTCGGCTCCATCGCGAAAGTGATTTCTTGTGCATTCGCAGCAAAAGCTGAGCCCATTAACATTGCGCTTAAAAGTAATTTTTTCATGTTGTGTTTCCTTATTCTGAGTGTGAAAGATATTGTTTAAATTGTTCGGTTTTTGGATTATCAAAGCAATCTGCACTGCCCATTTCAATAATCTTACCTTGTTCCATATAAACGACCTTTGTCGCCACTTTTTGTGCCACGTTCACTTCGTGGGTTACAATCACTTGAGTAATACCTGTTTGTTGAAGTTCTTTAATAATATCAACAACTTGAGCTGTAATCTCAGGATCCAGTGCTGCCGTTGGTTCATCAAACAACAACACTTGCGGTTTCATCATTAATGCACGAGCAATGGCAACACGTTGTTGCTGACCGCCAGATAAGTGAAGAGGGAAACGATCGGCATGCTCTTCCAAACGTAAACGTTTTAAAAGTTCTAATGCATCTTTTTTCGCTTCTTCTTCGCTAATGCCTAATACTTTTTGGGGCGCTTCAATCAGGTTTTCAATTACCGTTAAATGCGGCCAAAGATTGTATTGTTGAAATACCATGCCGACATCTTGACGAAGTTGACGAATGGCTTTCGGATTATTATTCGCTTGAGACAAATCAAAATGATTATTCGCAATATGCAATTCACCAGAAGTTGGCACTTCTAATAAATTTAGTGTACGGATTAACGTACTTTTCCCAGCACCACTTGGCCCGAGTAACACCACTGTATCGCCTTCCTGTGCATCAAGATTGATATCAAACAATGCCTGTGATGAACCATAAAAGAAATTCAAATTTTTAACACTAATCGCCATTTTAAGTTTACTGCTATCCTTGATTGATCCGTAAGAATGAATAAATATTACTTTTTAGTGATTATTTATGCAAGTATTTTTTATAAAAAATCCCAAAAAATTTTTTGGGATCTTTAAATCATTGAATTTTAAACCGTACTTATCGCGTATTAAGCCTCTTTCGCCATTTCAAATTCAACTAGCATCATTAAAATATGGATCACTTTGATGTGGATTTCTTGAATACGATCTGCATAACCAAAGTGTGGCACACGAATTTCAACGTCCGCTAGGCCTGCCATTTTACCGCCGTCTTTACCTGTCATCGCAATCACTTTCATGCCTTTTGCTTTTGCCGCTTCAATCGCATTTAAGATATTTTTAGAATTGCCTGATGTCGATAATCCAAATAAAACATCGCCTTCTTTACCCACTGCTTCAACAAAGCGAGAGAATACATATTCATAACCAAAGTCATTACTTACACAGCTTAAATGACTTACATCAGAAATCGCAATTGCAGGATAACCTGGACGATTTTCACGATAACGACCTGTGAGTTCTTCAGCAAAATGCATGGCGTCACAGTGAGAACCACCATTACCGCAAGATAATACTTTACCGCCATTTTTAAAGCTTTCCGCTAATAATTTAGCCGCTTTTTCAATAAGTTTGATGTTGTTATCATCTGAAACAAACTTATTTAATACGTCTTGTGCTTCCACAAGCTCAGCTTTAATTTGATCAAAATACATTTTATTCTCCTTAAAAATTAAAATTTGAGATAGCGTTGGCATTGTATAGCGTTCATTTCAAATAATCCACAGCTCTTTCTTATCTCTCTATTTTTCAGCTTACTTCTCATTATTTTGCGATACGAATCACAGATTCAATTAAAAACGCTGTAAAAAATGACCGCACTTTTTAAACTCAAACAATTTAAAAGGAGAGATTATGCGAGCGATTTACTTATTACTTTGCCTCCTATTCAGCCAAATAACCTGGGCGAATGAGCGTGATTTAATGCTATTAGACACTTATGAAAACCAAGATGTTCAAGGTTGGGTAATGTCAGAAAAATTAGATGGGGTACGAGGTTATTGGGATGGCAAAACATTATTTAGCCGTCAAGGCTTGCCCTTACCTGCCCCTGCATACTTTACGGCTCAATTTCCGCCTTTTTCCATCGATGGTGAGCTATTTAGTGAACGTAATCAATTTGAAGAGATTGCCTCTATCACGAAATCCTTTAACGGTGATAATTGGGCAAAATTAACACTTTATGTTTTTGATGTACCGAATGCCTCAGGAAATATCTTTGAACGCCTCAAAAACTTAGAAGATTATTTGAAAGATCACCCTACTCCTTATATCAAGATTATTCCGCAAATTCCGATACGAGATAAAACACATTTATTCGAGTATTTACATGAAATTGAAAGGAAAAAAGGTGAAGGTGTTGTGTTACGTAATCCTAATGCACCTTACGAAAGAAAACGCAGTACACAAATTTTAAAGTTAAAAAGCACTTATGATGAAGAATGCACCGTGATAGCACATCACAAAGGAAAAGGACAATTTGAGAATATACTCGGATCGCTTACCTGTGAAAATCATCGTGGAAAATTCAAAATCGGTTCAGGATTTAATCTGAGTGAGCGCGAAAATCCACCGCCTATTGGTAGCACGATTACCTACAAATATCGAGGATTAACTAATTCTGGAAAACCTCGTTTTGCTACTTATTGGCGAGAGAAAAAATAAGAGCGGTCAAAAACATCGCTATTTTTGACCGCTCTTTATATTTGATAACTCAATTATAGGTGTTGATTAATAAACGCTGCTAATTGATTTTTTGGTAACGCACCGACTTGTGTTGCAACAAGTTGGCCATTTTTGAAAAGTAGTAAAGTTGGAATACTACGTACACCAAATTGACCTGCAACTAATTGGTTGTCATCTACGTTGATTTTAACGATTTTTGCTTTACCTGCGAATTCAGGTGCGATTTCATCTAAAATTGGCGCAATCATTTTGCAAGGGCCACACCAAGGTGCCCAGAAATCCACTAATACAGGAATATCAGATTGCGCAACCACAGTTTCAAAATCTGCATCATTAATATGTAATACTTCGCTCATTTTTGTTTCCTTATTTAATAAGGTGCTGACAAATCAACACCTAGCGTTAATTGATGTTGTGCATGATAGCACAAGGCATATTGAATTGCACAGATTAGTCCGATTGGTAAAAACTAATTATTTAAGTTGTGTAAAGGCCTGTAATAAATCGGCTTTGATGTCTTCCACATCTTCTAAACCAACAGAAAAACGCAATAATGTGTTTGTAATACCACGAGCGACGCGTTCTGCTTCTGGAATATCCATATGGGTTTGGGTTGCTGGATAGGTAATAAAACTTTCTGTTCCCCCTAGACTTTCAGCAAAGGTAATCAATTTGATTGATTTTAAGAAAGTATTCACCCAATTTTCATCTTTCAAACGGAAAGAAAGCATACCGCCTTTGTTTGGATATAACACACTATCAATTTGTGGCTGTTGACGTAAAAATTCTGCAATTGCCTTCGCATTATCTTGATGGCGTTTCATACGTAATGAAAGGGTTTTCATTCCACGCACGGTTAACCAAGAATCAAATGGCGAAAGTACTGCACCTGCACCATTTTGAATATAGGCGATACGATCACAAAACTCTTGTCCTTTCGCAATAATCAAGCCAACCAAACTATCATTGTGACCTGCAATATATTTCGTGCCACTGTGAATTACAATATCCGCGCCTAAATCTAATGGACGAGATAGCACAGGAGTTAAGAACGTATTGTCTACAATCATTAACAAGTTGTGTTTTTTCGCTAATTTTGAAATTTCTGCCACATCACACTCTTCCATTAATGGATTAGATGGAGTTTCAATAAAAATCGCTTTTGTATTCGCTGTAATCGCAGCTTCAATTTCAGCTAAAGAAGCTGTATTCACATAAACGGGTTTTACACTGTTGTTATTTTTATAGGCAAAATCCAATAAACGATAAGTCCCACCATATACATCACTTGACACAATCCATTCATCAGGGCCTTTAAATAGGTTCATTAACACTTGAATTGCCGCCATGCCGGAGGAAAAGGCAAAACCACGATCACCATTTTCTAATTTTGCTACGGTGTCTTCCAAAACACTACGCGTTGGGTTTTTCGTGCGGGTATAATCAAACCCAGTACTTTCGCCAATCCCATGATGGCCATAAGCCGTTGAAAGATAAATTGGCGTTGAAACCGCACCAGTGCGCTCATCACTGCGATTCCCCGCTTGGGCTAATAATGTATCGATAGAATATTGTTGTGTCATAATTTACCTCTAAAACATGCAAAAATTTGACCGCGCTTTTCTTGATTTAATGGCGAACAAAACGCTCCAATTTTGTCACAAACCCAATCACGATAAAAGTAGAAATTGAAAACTAAGCTAAAATTATATTCTTGTGTCAAATTTTGCTGTAATTTCAACCGAAACGAAGATTTTTTCAACATTTGAATTTTTTTTTCAGATCTTCGATTGACAGAATTTCAAATTCCCGTAAAATGCACCGCACTAACAGCGTATGCGGGAATAGCTCAGTTGGTAGAGCACGACCTTGCCAAGGTCGGGGTCGCGAGTTCGAGCCTCGTTTCCCGCTCCAAACTAACGGCGTGTTAGCAAAGCGGTTATGCACTGGATTGCAAATCCATGTAGCTCGGTTCGACTCCGGGACACGCCTCCATAACCACGCAGTTAGTTAATCACTCGATGCCCGAGTGGTGGAATCGGTAGACACAAGGGATTTAAAATCCCTCGCCTTTCGAGGCGTGCCAGTTCAAGTCTGGCTTCGGGCACCATCTAATTTCAAACCAATAATCAGTACCTAGTCTAATACTTAACTTTAATTTTTAATTATTATTAGGTTAGAAATTATAGTTTTCTCTCATTCTTCTAATCTGTTTTATCTTCTTTTACTCTCAACAGTTAAGTAACTTTTACAAAACTAAAAAGAAATTTAAATCGTAGTTAATACAATTTTGTTCTTGTTTTATTCTGAATTGAAATATAGAATCTATCCAAATTTAGTCGGGGTGCCACAAGATGGCTGAGATGATACCCGTGAACCTGAAACAGTTAGCACTGACGTAGGAAACTAATATGCCAAAATACTTTCTCATTCTTCATACCTCTTTTCATTCCTTTTCTTTCGTTACCTTTAGTCATTAATCCTCAGGTTAATACTATGGTGAATATTCAGGATCTTAGTCTTGCTTTTGGTGGGCAAGTACTATTTGAACGCCTTGATTTAACGCTTTTACCTAATGAATGGGTTAGTTTGCTTGGCTGCTCTGGTGTAGGCAAATCAACGCTTTTGAGATTAATTGCAGGGCTTGATACACAAGGGAAAATCCAAGGCAATATCATCTTTCATCCTAATATTCGAGTAGCATGGCTACCACAAAAAGATACCCTTTATCCCTGGCTTTCAATTGTTGATAACGTCCAATTAGAAAACATACTATTTGGGAAGAAATCCACAAAAACAACTCTTCAAGCAAAAGTACTACTTGAACAAGTAGGCATGTCAGAACATCTTCATAAAAGCTGTGCTCAATTATCTGGAGGACAGAAACAAAGAGTGGCTCTCGCTCGAGTATTAATGCAAAACGCTAATTTAGTTTTACTTGATGAACCTTTCTCTGCCCTTGACGCAATTAGTCGTTACCAATTACAAAACTTGGCCTATGAACTATTAAAAGATAAATCAGTGTTATTGGTTACCCATGATCCTCAAGAAGCATTACGCTTAAGCCATCGTATTTTTGTATTACGTTCACCGCTGCCTAATCACCCCGCATTATCTGATGTTATAAAACCTGAAGGTAAAGCACCACGAGAACTTAACCAAGAAAATTTGTGGATACTCCAACAGCAATTATTAAATGAGTTATTAGAGGGGAAATGATGAAACTTAGCCTTCTTAAACCGCTCTTTGTTGGAATTATATTGCTGTGTCTCTGGCAACTTATTGGCGTATTAGGTGATTTTCCCCATTACATATTTCCTTCTCCGCAAGCTGTGTGGCTGCAATTAACTTCTCATTCAGAACTACTTTGGCAGCATACGCAAACCACCTTAATTGAAATTTGCTTAGGATTACTACTTGGTTTTCTTTTTGGATTGTCATCAGCCCTCTTACTCTCTTTCTCACCTAAAACATCATCATTACTGTTACCGATTTTAGTGATTTCTCAAGCGATTCCTGTTTTTGCTATCGCCCCCATACTCGTACTTTGGCTAGGTTATGGTATGCCATCAAAAATTGTTATGGCTATTCTCATTATCTATTTCCCTGTAACCGCAGCTTGTTACGATGGCTTACGCAACACGCCTAAAGCTTGGCTCGATCTCGCTAAAACGCTCAAACTCTCACCTTTACGTTTATTGCTTAAAGTACGTTTACCAGCTGCTTTACCTGCATTTGCATCAGGCTTTCGCATTGCTGTTTCAGTCGCACCAATTGGCGCTGTAATTGGAGAATGGGTAGGGTCATCAGAAGGGCTTGGCTATTTGATGATTCACGCCAACGCTCGTATGCAGGTGGATTTAATGTTTGCCGCGTTGCTGATATTAGTGGCAATTTCACTTTGTTTATATTTCAGCATTGATTGGCTACTACGCCGTTTTATTTGGCACGTTTAGCTCTTCATGACAAAAGGAGACAAAAATGAAGAAAATCATACGTTATTTCAGTCTTTTAATTGGACTCACCGCCAGTTTTACTGGTTTGGCAAGAGAGAAAATTAGCTTAATGCTTGATTGGTATGTAAACCCTGATCACGCTGCGATCATCGTGGCTCAACAAAAAGGCTTTTTTGAAAAAAATAACTTAGACGTCGAAATTATCGAACCAGCAGATCCATCATTACCGCCTAAATTGGTTGCCGCAGGAAAAGTGGATTTAGCCATTAATTATCAACCTCAGCTTTATCAACAAGTCGCAGAAGGATTGCCTTTAGTGCGTGTAGCCTCTCTGATTTCTAGCCCATTAAATAGCGTAATAGTGCTCAAAAATAGCAATATCAAAACGCTTGCCGATCTGAAAGGGAAAAAAGTAGGCTATTCAGTCAGTGGCTTTGAAGATGTATTACTCGATACCATGCTCCGCGCCATTGGGCTCAGCAACCAAGACGTAAAATTAGTGAATGTGAATTGGTCGCTTTCCCCTTCTCTTTTAACTGGGCAAGTCGATGCGGTTATCGGAGCATTTCGTAATTTTGAACTGAATCAGATCCATTTAGAAAAACAAGAAGGCGTGGCATTTTTCCCAGAACAATATGGTGTGCCAGCTTATGATGAATTGATTTTAGTGGCAAACAGAAACAATCTTGCCTCTAAAAAAATTTCCGCTTTTTTGACCGCACTTGAACAAGCCACAACCTATCTACAAAGCCATCCAGATGAAGCATGGCAAGCTTTTGTGAACCATAAGCCAAAAGAACTCAATACAGAATTAAATCAATTAGCGTGGAAAGATACCTTGCCTTTACTCGCAGCTAAACCTCGTCAATTAGATGCCAAACGTTATCAACAAATGGCGGAGTTTATGCATCAGAAAGGCTTGATTCCAGAAGCACTAGAATTGAAAGACTATGTCATCGAATTACAGTAAGGGAAAATAATGATTAACCAACTAATTCAGCAAGCGCAACCTTATTGGAAGCAATATGTTGAACATGAATTTGTACAACAACTTGCAAAAGGCACCTTGCCAAAAGCTTGTTTTCAACACTATTTAAAACAAGATTACATCTATCTTTTCCATTATAGCCGTGCCTTTGCCTTAGGCGTGTTCAAGGCGAGAAATTTTGCCGAAATGGACATGCCGCGTAAAACGCTCGACATTCTTTGCCAAGAAATCCAATTACATTTGGATTACTGCCGACAATGGGAAATCAGTGAACTGGAAATATTCCAAACACCAGAAAGTGCGGCATGCATTGCCTATACACGTTACCTGCTTGATTGTGGAATGACGGGCGGCTTGCCAGAACTATATGCTGCCATGACGCCTTGCGCTTTAGGTTACGCACAAATCGCCCGCTACATCACAGAAAACTATCCAAAACTACCAAGCAATCCTTATCAAGCATGGATTGACGCATACTCTGCACCAGAATATCAACAAGCCGCACAAGAAACTGTTGATTTTCTGACCGCACTTTGTGAGCCACTTAATGATTCTCAGTTAACTAATATTCAACAGATTTTTACCACTGCCACTCGAATGGAAATCGGTTTTTGGCAAATGGGATTGGATTTAGCATAAAAATGGAGGGATGAAATGAAATCAGTTTATTTATCAAAAATTCGTGAACAGAATCCATTGATTCATAATATTACCAATATTGTTGCGGCAAATTTTAGCGCCAATGGCTTGCTCGCTTTAGGAGCATCACCATTGATGTCAGCTAATATTGAAGAAATGGTTGAACTACCAAAAATCAGCCAAGCATTAGTCATCAATATCGGTACAGTCATTGGTCAAGAGCGAGATGCCATGTTACTAGCAGGTAAAACAGCTAATTCAATAGGCATTCCTGTGGTGCTTGATCCGGTTGGAGTGGGCGCCACTAATTACCGGCAAGAAACAGTCCGTCAGTTATTGGCGGAAGTAAAATTTGCCCTAATTCGAGGTAACGCTGGTGAACTTGCTGAGATTGCAGGTGAAGACTGGCAAGCAAAAGGCGTGGATGCAGGACAAGGTAAAACAAATCTACAAGAAGTTGCTCAACGTGTTGCACAACGCTATGACTGTACGGTGTTGATTAGTGGAGAGGTCGATATTATCAGCGATGGACAACAAACGGCCACAGTCCATAATGGTACGCCGCTATTTCCAAAAGTCACTGCATCGGGTTGTTTATTAAGTGCAGTATGCGCAGCATTTTTAGCTGTTGATGAAGGTAAACATTTTTCAGCAACAATCGAAGCCTGTGCAGCTTACACCATTGCAGGGGAGATTGCGGCTAAAAACTTAACCACGCAAGTCGGTCAGTTCCAAATTCGTTTACTTGATGAATTGTCTGCTTTAACACCTAATGTAATAGAACAAAATGCGGAGGTGAAATATGTCTAACATCGCACAAGTGTTGACTATTGCTGGCTCTGACAGTGGCGGTGGTGCTGGAATTCAAGCAGATCTTAAAACCTTTCAAATGCAGGGCGTATTTGGCACTTCAGTGATTACTGCTGTCACTGCACAAAACACACTTGGTGTATTTGATATTCACCCTATTCCACTGAAAACAATTCAAGCACAACTAGAAGCAGTAAAAAATGACTTTCATATTGCTAGTGCCAAAATTGGTATGCTTGGTACTGCAGATATTATCGAATGTGTGGCTGATTTCTTAAGTCATCGTCCATTCGGCACATTAGTTCTTGATCCTGTCATGATTGCGAAAGGGGGAGCCCCTTTATTGCAACAACAAGCGGTTTCGGCATTAAGCAAATATTTATTGCCACTTGCCGATGTGATTACGCCAAATATTCCTGAGGCAGAAGCTTTAACTGGTTTTAAAATTTCTGATACAGCCAGCATTCAACAAGCCGCGTTAGACTTGCAAAAACAAGGCGCAAAGAATGTGATTATTAAAGGCGGACATTCGCTGAATTCACAAAGTCAGCAATGCCAAGATTGGATCCTTTTACAAAATGGTGAGCATTTTGTTTTAGAAAGCGTGCGTTTCGATACACCACATACTCACGGCACGGGCTGTACTTTTTCAGCCTGCTTAACAGCAGAATTAGCCAAAGGCGCGCCATTAAAAAGTGCGGTAAAAACAGCTAAAGATTTTATTACGGCAGCCATCTCTCACCCATTGAATATTGGTCATGGACATGGACCAACAAATCATTGGGCTTACAGTCGCCTTTAAGGATTGAAAGATGAAAAATATTCAAGAAATTTTACCACTCTATTTTGTAGCAGGCACACAAGATTGCCGACATTTAGGTGATAATCCAACAGATAACTTACTTTCTGTTCTTAAACAAGCTTTAGAAGGTGGTATTACCTGTTTCCAATTTCGCGATAAAGGCAAATTCTCATTAGTAAATTCTCCAACAGAACAACGAGCCTTAGCCATTAACTGTCGAGATTTATGCCGCCAATATCATGTGCCATTTATTGTTGATGACAACGTTGATTTAGCATTGGAAATTGAAGCGGATGGAATTCATGTTGGACAAAGCGATACGCCTGTAAAAACGATTCGAGCAAGAACCAATAAACCACTCATTATAGGTTGGTCAGTTAACCGTTTAGACGAAGCCAAAATCGGAGAGGAGTTATCTGAAATCGATTATTTCGGTATTGGTCCAATTTTTCCGACTCAGTCAAAAGAGAATCCTAAACCAACTCTTGGAATGACGTTCATTCAAACCTTGAGGGAAGC
>CABSXY010000042.1 GCA_902481695.1 uncultured Haemophilus sp.
ATGTTTGAAGATGACGGTGAAACAGGCTATTTTTATGCATTAGATATGCGTCAAAATGCGCAGCCTGTTGTCGATTGCTTACATGTTTATAACGTCGATAACACACGCAATCACCACGAAGCACGTAAATTAGAAATCTGCTGGGATGAAAGCGGTTATTTAGCCTTATTGCTTATTAACGGCTATCCCCATGCCGTATTTGATTTTGCTCATTTGATCGGCTATAACACCAACAAGCATCCTCAGCCTGACTTAATGAGCATGTGGACACACGAAGAAATCACCAATGAACGTGCAACAGCATGGCTTGGTGTGAATACCATTAAATAGGATTAACTATGCGATTTTACCGCGGTCTTCAGCCTTTCAAGGTCATGAGTTTTGACCTTGATGACACCCTTTATGATAATAGTGATGTCATTCGTTTGGCCGAAGAACGCTTTCTTCAATGTGTGCAAGAACACTCTCAACTGAGTGAGCTTACCTCAGAATATTGGCGAGAATGGAAATGGCAACTGGCGGAGAGAGATCCCTTGATTGCTGAAGATGTGATTGCCTGGCGTGTCGAAACGTTACGGTACTTACTGGCACATCATGGTAAAAATGCGGTTGAAATTGACCGCACTTTGGCTCTCGCTATGGAAGAATTTATTGAATGGCGGCATAAAATTGATGTACCCGCAGAAAGTATTGAAGTGCTGAATCAACTTAAAGATCGCTACCCGCTTAGCGTGATTACCAATGGTAATGTGATTGCAAAACGTATTGGGTTTGAACACTTTCAGCTGAGTTTACGTGGTGGAGAACAAGGCAGAGCGAAACCTCATCAAGATTTGTTCCACCAAACCGCCGATCATTTTGGCGTAAAACCGAATGAAATTTTACACATTGGTGATAACTTAACTACGGATGTTCAAGGCGCCATTCAAGCTGGCTGCCAAGCTGTATGGATTAATTTATCTGGCAAAAACCTCAATTCATTTACTGAAGCAAGTGTTTTGCCTACATTAGAAATCAATCATTTAACTGAATTATTAACACTTTAACCCTATGATGAAAAAGAAAAATCAAGTTCTCGTCAGCCTTTCCATTGTGGCTTTATTGGGCGGCTGCTCAGAAGAGCAAGTTCAACGAGATGTTTATAACAGTCTTGAGGATTGTTTAGCCGATTGGCAAAAAATCGAATTATGCGAAGCTGACCAATCTAATGAAAATAACAGCGGTACAACTACACATGCAGGATCAGGATCCTCTCTCTCGGGCAATTTAAATACACGTCCAAGCAATAATAGCGAATGGTCAGAAGACAATCAGACCGTTAAACAAACCTTAAATACTGATGGTGCAACTCATTCTGGCAATTCAAGCAGCGCAGAGGGAACAAGTCACACGAGTTCTGCAACAGGAGAAGGACACGGTAGTATGGGCAGTGCGATTGCAGGTGCTGCAATGGGTTATATGATCGCACGTACGATGGGCTCATTTTTAGGTCCTAGCTACAATCCAAGCAATCGCGCCGTTTCAACACCAACTGGTCAAGTTATCCAACCGCAAACTAATCGTTCTGTCGGTAAGCCCGTATTAGTTAAAGGCAATGCAGGCAGCACTTACAGCAAACCCGTTTCACGCGGTGGCTTTAAAAGTTCTAGCTCAAGCAGCAGCCGTAGCTCAGGCGGTTAAATATGAAACGAATCACGGGCTTTCCTACTCGTCCTAATATGGTGCAACAATTATTAGATGTGGGCTTTGATTACTATAATCTGCCTTCCTCTGATGGCTCCCATTATTGGTCGGATAATGTAGCGTATGAATTTACCTTAGCTGAAATCGATCGTATTGAAGATGCTACCAACGAATTGCATGCAATGTGTATGGATTTTGTTGCCGATGAAATTAAACAAGGTAATTATGCGCATTATCGCTTCACCGATTTACAGAAAAATCTGATTGAACAAACATGGTCTAAAAACGTACCGCACTTATATGGTCGTTTTGATTTTGGTTATGATGGCGAAAACCTCAAAATGTTTGAATACAATGCCGATACGCCAACTTCCCTGCTTGAAGCTGCTGTGGTGCAATGGCAATGGTTAGAGCAAATTGAAGGCTTAGCGCATCGTGACCAATTTAATTGGATTCACGAAGAATTGCTCAATCGCTTTCAGTTTATTCAACAACAAACAGGGCTAAACGATTTCCATTTTAGTGCCATGCAAGAAGCGGGCCGTGAAGATTGGGGCAATATCGATTACTTGGCGGACGTAGCTTACAACGCAGGTTGGCATATTCATCAGCTCGCTATTGAAGACGTGGGCTATGATAAAGACAGTCAGCAATTCCTCGATCTGAATAATCAGCCTATTGATTGTTTATTTAAGCTCTACCCACTTGAATGGATGACTACGACAGAATATGCACCACACATGCTTAATTCATCCACCACCTTTATTGAACCGGCGTGGAAATTACTATTAAGCAATAAAGTGCTATTAGCGAAATTGTGGCAAAAGCACCCAAATCACCCATTATTACTCCCTGCTTACTTTAGTAAACATGATATTACCGATCGTCAATCAATATGGGTGAAAAAACCGACGTTAGGCCGTGAGGGCGCCAATGTTTCTTACTATGAAAAACGTAATGGTCTAGAATTTGCTGCCAAAGGCAGCGAACATTCTGCCTTTTACGATCAAGCAGGCTATATCTATCAACAAAAATTTGAACTGCCAAATTTTGATGGTATGTATCCTATGATTGGTTCTTGGGTAGTGGGTGATGTGGCTTGTGGAATTGGATTAAGAGAAGATTTTACCCCAGTTACCGGCAATGATAGCCACTTCATTCCGCATTATTTTGTGGAATAAAAACAACGCAAAAACTGACCGCACTTAACAGATAATAAGGAGATAAATATGTATCCATTTAGTTTTCAAAACCCTACTCGCATTGAATTTGGTCTCGATAAAGAAAAAGAGATGGGGAAATATATGCACGAATACGGTGCAAAAAAGGCCTTAATTATCTATGGTAGTGAGCGTGTTAAACAATCCGGTTTATTTGAAGATGTGGCGAAAAGTTTGCGTGAACATGGCATTGAATACATTGAATGTGGTGGCGTAAAAAGCAACCCGACAATCAGCAAAGTTCGTGAAGCCGTTGCAATGGCGAAAGCCTTTGGTGCAGATAGTGTGTTGAGTATCGGTGGCGGCTCTTGCCTTGATAGTGCGAAAGCGATCGCGGCAGGTGCGTGCTATGACGGTGATACTTGGGACTTCTTTAAAGGCACACCGGTGCAAAAAGCATTGATGATTTTTGATGTAATCACCCTTGCGGCAACAGGCAGTGAAATGAACTGGGGCTCAGTCATTACCAATGAAGAAACGCAGCAAAAATATTCAATTCACAGCAATCATTTATTCCCAAAAGTATCAGTCATTAATCCGAAATTACAAGCGACCGTCAGTCGTGATTATTTAGTGTATTCTGCTTCGGATATTATTGCTCATTCTATTGAAGCCTACTTCACGGCGGAATATCGTCCTGAAATTATTGATTTCTTAGTAGAAAGCAATATTAAAACCGTTATTCGCACCACGGAAATCTTGCTTAATGACCCGCAAGATCTCAATGCACGTGGTGAATTTGCCTGGGCGGCTACACTTGCGTTAAATGGTTTAACGCATTTAGGTATCTCACCTTACGGTTTCCCAAATCATATTATTGAGCATTCCATGAGTGCGATTTCAGATGTGCCACATGGTGCTGGCCTTTCCGTGATTATGCCTGCGTGGATGCAATCGTATCAATTTCAAAGGCCTGCTCAATTCAAACGCTTTGCTAAAGAAATATTTGGCTTAGACAAGGCTGAAGACGGTATCCTAGCCTTAAAAGCTTGGTTTGATAAAATCGGCACACCAACGAGTCTTGAACAAATTGGTATTGATGATGAAACCTTAGCTGAAATTATTGAAAATGCGGCTCAAACTGCAATCAGAGCGAAAGTGGAAAAAACGTATACTAAAGAAGCTATTGAAGCCATTTTCGCTTTAGCGAAGTAATCTCTCATAAGAAAGAGCGGTCAAATTCAAAATATAATGAAATTTGAGCGCTCTTTTTATATTCTCAACATTTCACTTATTGAAAAGCATGTAAAAAATAACCGCACTTTAGTTACCCAAAGTGCGGTTAATTTGAATTAAGTTTTAACGCTTAATTATAGTGAAGCTTGATCAACAGCCACACCAGCACCCATAGTTGTAGAGATGCTTACTTTCTTGATAAAGATACCTTTTGCAGTAGTTGGTTTTGCTTTGTTTAAAGCAGCCAATAATGCTTGAAGGTTTTCTTTTAATTGAACTTCAGAGAAGTTTGCTTTACCAATTGTTGTGTGGATGATACCGTTTTTATCGTTACGATAACGGATCTGACCAGATTTAGCATTTTTAACTGCTTCAGCAACGTTTGGTGTTACGGTACCAACTTTAGGGTTTGGCATTAAACCACGTGGGCCTAATACTTGACCTAATTGACCAACAACACGCATTGCATCAGGAGAAGCGATAACAACGTCAAAGTTCATTTCGCCTTTTTTGATTTGCTCTGCTAAATCTTCCATACCTACTAAATCAGCGCCAGCTTCTTTAGCTGCATCTGCGTTAGCACCTTGGGTGAACACAGCTACGCGTACTTCACGACCTGTACCGTGTGGTAATACAGTTGCACCACGAACGTTTTGGTCTGATTTACGAGGATCGATACCTAAGTTTACTGCAACGTCAACACTTTCAACGAATTTAGCTGTTGCGAATTGTTTTAATAACGCGATTGCTTCGTTGATTTCATATGCTTTAGTAGAATCTACGCCAGCTTTGATTGCTTTCATTTTTTTAGTCAATTTAGCCATCGTATTATTCCTCCACCACTAAGCCCATTGAGCGAGCAGTACCAGCAATTGATTTCATTTTAGTTTCGATAGTCGCGCCAGTCATATCTGCTGCTTTAGTTTCAGCGATTTGACGAACTTGATCTAAAGTTACTTTACCCACTTTATCTTTGTTCGGTTTACCAGAACCAGATTTGATACCTGCAGCTTTTTTCAATAATACTGCTGCTGGTGGAGTTTTAGTAATGAAAGTAAATGAACGGTCTGCATATACAGTGATAACAACTGGAATTGGTAAACCTTTCTCAATGCTCTCAGTACGAGCGTTGAATGCTTTACAGAATTCCATGATGTTCACACCTTGTTGACCTAATGCAGGACCAACTGGTGGTGATGGGTTTGCCATACCAGCTGCAACTTGCAACTTAACGTATGCTTGGACTTTTTTTGCCATTTTTTAGTTTCCTCTAAATGGGTGATAACGCCGAAATCGGCTCCCCTGTTAATGAAAGGCTGTATTTTAATTAATCAGCCTCGAAATTTCAAGTAGAAAAACTACTCGAAAAACAACCGCACTTTATTTTTTAAGTGCGGCCATTAAATTTCTTATTTTGGAAAAGGGAAATTAACGTGTTTTTTCCACTTGACCAAATTCAAGCTCAACTGGTGTTGCACGACCGAAGATAGATACAGACACTTTTAAGCGGCCTTTTTCGTAATCCACTTCTTCAACCGTACCATTAAAGTCAGCAAATGGACCTTCTGTCACACGCACTTCTTCACCTGGTTGATATTCTTTACGATGACGTGGTTTTTCAGCACTTTGCTCTAAACGATTTAAAATTAAATCCGCTTCACGTTTAGAAATTGGCGCAGGCTTATCTGGAGTACCACCGATAAAGCCCATTACACGTGGTACACTTTTCACTAAGTGCCATGTGTCATCATTCATTGCCATTTCAACTAACACATAGCCAGGGAAGAATTTACGTTCACTTTTACGACGTTTACCTGCTACATTTTCAACGACTTCTTCAGTCGGCACTAACACTTCGCCAAACTGATCTTCCATTTGTTGTTGTTTGATATATTCACGCAATGTGATTGCAACACGACTCTCAAAGCCTGAGAATGCTTGCAATACATACCAACGTTTTTTGGATACGTTTTCAGTTTCGCTCATTTTAGAATCTCAAATCAGTTAAGAAGTTAATCAATGCAATGATAATTGAATCAATTGCCCAGAAGAATAAAGAAGTAAGCACCGTTACCGCAATAACGATTAAAGTTGTTTGACGTGTTTCTGCACGAGTTGGCCATACCACTTTACGACCTTCAACTTTTGCTTCGCTAAAGAATGTACGAGCTTTTGTACCTTGGTTGGTAATTGCAGCGAAACCAAAGGCAATTAATAAGGCGACAACTACGCCAACTACACGCACTGGTAAAGAAAAGGCTTCTTTAAAATAAACGTTACCAATTGCTGCGGCGGTAAAAAATGCCACAGAAAGAATCCAAAGAAGCGTGTTTAAGCCTTTTGATTTTCCTTCTACGACTTGTTCTTGGTCGTGTTTCTTTTTCTCAACAATTTCAGTTGCCATAATTGAATCCGTATAAAATAAGGGATAAATAATTTTTAGATTAATTTCAGAACGTGCGATTGTAGCATTTTCTTTCGGAATTGCCTATGAAAAATGTTAGAAAAAACAACCGCACTTTCCGTTAATTTTTATATTCAAGTTTTGGTGGTTTGTTATCAACGATGGTTTCTTCATCCACAATCACTTTTTGTAAGTTTTCGATTGAAGGTAAATCATACATCGTATCTAACAATACAGCCTCAACGATTGAGCGTAAACCACGCGCACCGGTTTTACGTTCAAGGGCTTTTTTCGCCATCGCTTTCAATGCTTCTGGTGTAAATTCAAGCTCTACATCTTCTAAGCCAAATAATGCTTGATATTGTTTGGTCAGTGCATTTTTCGGTTGAGTCAGGATCTGAATCAACGCTTCTTCATCTAATTCGCTTAATGGCGCAATCATAGGAAGACGACCAATAAACTCTGGAATCAAACCAAATTTCATTAAATCATCCGGCTCAACTTGACGGAATAATTCAGAAAGATTTTCTTTCTCTTCTTCTTTCTCTACTTTCGCATCAAAGCCAATTCCGGTAGCTGTTTGTGTACGCTTACCGATAATTTTATCTAAGCCGGCAAATGCCCCACCACAAATAAAGAGGATTTTTGAGGTATCCACTTTTAACATTTCTTGTTGAGGGTGCTTACGTCCACCTTGTGGAGGCACAGATGCAATAGTACCTTCAATTAATTTCAACAAGGCTTGTTGCACACCTTCACCCGACACATCACGGGTAATAGACGCACCTTCTGATTTACGGCTGATTTTATCAATTTCATCAATATAGATAATGCCCTGCTCTGCTTTTTCCGTATCGTAATCGCAGTTTTGCAATAATTTTTGCAGAACATTTTCCACGTCTTCGCCTACATAACCGGCTTCAGTTAACGTCGTCGCATCAGCCATAGCAAAAGGCACATTTAAACGACGCGCCAAGGTTTGTGCTAATAAGGTTTTACCGCTACCTGTTGGACCAATTAACAAGATGTTACTTTTACCTAATTCCACATCATTGCTTTGGTGGTTCGTGCGTAAGCGTTTATAGTGATTGTAAACCGCCACTGACAAGACTTTTTTCGCATAATCTTGCCCAATTACATAATCATCTAAGTGAGCGCGAATTTCGTGTGGGGTTGGTAATTTTTCTTCAACTGTCAGTTCGCTAGGTGTTTCGATTTCACCACTGTCTTCCAACATACTGTGGCAAAGCTCGATACACTCGTTACAAATATAACCATCTGTACCTGCAATTAATTTACCTACTTCACTTTTTTCTCTTCCGCAGAAAGAACAGTGAAGATCGTTATCATTTGTTGTCATGTTAAATCCTTAACGTTTAATCAACACATCGTCCACTAAGCCGTAAGCTTTTGCTTCTTCTGCCGACATAAAGTTGTCACGATCTGTGTCTTTTTCGATACGCTCGATGCTTTGACCAGTATGGAAAGCAAGACGCTCGTTTAAGGTTTGTTTAATTTTTAAAATTTCTTGTGCGTGGATCTGAATATCTGATGCTTGTCCACGGAAACCACCTAACGGTTGGTGAATCATTACACGTGCATTCGGTAATGCTGCACGTTTTCCTGCTGTACCACCCGCAAGTAAGAATGCGCCCATTGAGCAAGCTTGACCAATACAAAGGGTACGCACATCCGGTTTAATAAATTGCATGGTATCGTAAATTGCCATACCCGCAGTCACCGAGCCACCCGGTGAGTTAATATAAATATTGATGTCTTTTTTCGGATCTTCTGATTCTAAGAAAAGTAGCTGTGCCACGATCAAATTTGCCATACGATCTTCTACTTCACCACTCAAGAAGATCACGCGCTCTTTTAATAGGCGGGAATAAATGTCGTACGAACGTTCACCACGAGAGGTTTGTTCGACAACCATAGGAATTACACTCATTTTTGCCCCTAAATATGTGCTAAAAAATCGGGCAATATTCTACCCGAAAATCAGTAAAAACAAAAATGCGGTCGCTTTTCATTGAAAAAAACAACCGCACTTTTCGATGATATGCTTGTGAATTTAATTCACGTTCTATCAATTATTATGCTTGTGGATTCATGATCTCATCAAATGAAGACGCTTTTTCAGTCACTTGAGCTTTAGCAAGAACGGCATCAACTGCTTGTTCTTCTAATACTACGTTGCGAATGTTGTTCATTAACTCTTCATTTTTGCTGTAATATTCAACTACTTCAGCTGGTTGTTCGTAAGCAGAAGCGATATCCGCGATCATTGCTTTCGCACGTTCTTCATCCGCTTTCAATTCGTTTGATTTGATCACTTCAGAGAATAATAAACCGACTTGAACACGACGTTTTGCATCCGCTTCAAATAATTCACGTGGTAATTGTGCCGCTTGTTGTGCATTGCCACCGAAACGTTGTGCTGCTTGGTTACGTAATACATTGATTTCTTCTTCTACTGCAGAAGCTGGAACATCAATTGGGTTTTGTTCGATTAAACCGTTGATGACTTGTTGTTTAACGCGAGAAACTAATGCGTTTTTCAATTCACGTTCCATGTTTTTACGGATTTCTGCACGTAAATCTGCCACAGTTTTGGTGTTTGGACCAAATTTAGCAACGAATTCATCTGTTAATTCTGGTAATTCCATTTCTTCTACTTTTTTCAAGGTGATCGCAAATTTTGCATCTTTACCTTTTAAGTTTTCAGAATGGTATTCCGCTGGGAAAGTCACATTGATATCGAATTGTTCGCCTGCTTTGTGACCTACGATGCCCTCTTCAAAACCAGGGATCATACGACCTTGGCCCATGAATAGAACGAAATCAGTTGCTTTACCACCTTCGAACTCTTCACCATCAACATAACCAACGAAGTCGATGGTTACGCGAGAATCTGCTTTCGCTGCGGCTTTGCTTTCAACCCAAGTGGCTTGTTGTTTACGTAATACCTCAATCATTTTATCGATATCAGCTTCAGTGATTTCAACAGTTGGTTTCTCAACTTTGATATTTTCTAAGCCTTTTAATTCAACTTCTGGGTATACTTCGAAAGTTGCTGTGAATGATAAATCTTTACCTGGTTCGAACGTTTCGATAGCGAAAGTTGGACGACCTGCGATGTTGATTTTCTCAGCGATGACTGCATCAAAGAAATGACGTGGTAATAGATCGTTTAATACATCTTGACGGATTGATGCGCCAAAACGTTGTTCAATGATGTGAGCTGGCACGTGACCTTTACGGAAACCATCAACACGTACATTTTTTGCTGCACGTTTGAATTCGTCACGAGTTGCTTTTTCTACAGCTTCAGCTGGAACGGTGATCGTCACACGACGCTCTAAACCTTGAGTTGTTTCAATATTTAATGACATTTGTAACCTCAATTAATGTTGCACTCGGTAAAAACCACACCGAACACGTTATTGTTTGTAAAAATAAAAAACCGCCAAATTATAGCGAAAGAAAATCAAACAGTCGATAGAAACCGGAAAATTCAATAGAAAACCCGCTAAAATTGCACAATTTATCAACAATTTTTGATAAAGAAAAAAGTGCGGTCAAAAATAACCGCACTTTTTATCGAATTATAAACCTTTCGGTAAACGAATTTTTTGACCTGGGAAAATCTTATCCGCGTCTTTAATCACTTCTTTGTTCGCTTCAACGATAGCGGTATATTTCGCGCCATTTCCGTAAGCTTTCTCAGCGATTTTCCACAAGGTGTCACCTTTTTGGATTACATAGAATGTTTCATCACTGCCTAAGGTTTCACCGTTATTGATGCTTGCATCGCTCGTTACTGAGTGGATACCTTGAATGTTACCCGCCATTAATACTGCTTTTTCTAATGCCGCTGCAGTTGATGCCACACCTTGGATATTTGCTACACCATTTTCAACGGTAACAGATAAGTTTTCCACGCCTGGATTGTCTTCTGCGATGTGTTGAGTCACTGCTTTAGACGCCTCTTCTTCTTTAGAGAAAACTTTCTTACCAATGTCACTGACAAAATCAAATAAACCCATTTTAAAGTTCCTTTTGTATGTTTGTTTAAGGGATTATTACGATACTGAAATTCCCTTAAGAAGTCTATAAATCAGAGTGTAAAGCTATGTAAATATTTCAAGAAAACTGATCTAAAATTGACCGCACTTTGATAGAATACGCCGATTTTTAATTTACTCACTCAGAAAGGAAAAATTATGCGTTGGCAAGGTCGTAGAGAAAGCTCAAATATTGAAGATAGACGTGGCTCTGGCGGCGGTAACTTCGGTGGCGGAAGAGGGACTGGTGTTTTCGGTATTATTATCTTATTAGTTGGTGCTTATTATGGCGTGGATCTTTCAGGCTTAGTTGGCACACCGGATTTTTCAGGACAAAGCTCTCAACGATTAGAAACCCAAGAAGAACAGCAGCTTGCGAGTCTTTCTAAAGTTGTATTAGCGGATACTGAAACCGTTTGGGGACAATATTTTAGACAAATGGGTAAAACCTATAGCGAGCCAACCATGGTACTTTACAATGGCGTAACCCCAACGGCTTGTGGTACGGGCCAATCTGCAATGGGCCCATTCTACTGCCCGAGCGATCGCAAAGTTTACCTTGATTTATCATTCTATAATGAAATGAAAAATAAACTGGGTGCAGCGGGTGATTCAGCCTTTGCTTATGTGATTGCGCACGAAGTCGGTCATCATGTACAAAATATGCTTGGTATTCTGCCGCAAGTGAATCGCGCACAACAAAGCAGCGATCGCAAAACGGCAAATCAACTTTCTGTTCAATTAGAACTTCAAGCTGACTGTTTCGCCGGTGTTTGGGCGAGCCAAGCGGTGAAAAGTGGTTTATTTGAACGCGGTGATGAAGAAAAAGCGTTTAATGCAGCAGAAGCTGTGGGCGATGACCGTTTACAAAAACGCAGCCAAGGTTATGTGGTACCGGATAGCTTCACTCACGGCACATCTGCACAGCGTCTAGAATGGTTCAGAAAAGGCTTACAAAGTGCCAACCCTTCTGTATGTAATACCTTTAACCAATAAGATCTTTAAGGCTGATTTAATTCAGCCTTTTTTATTTCTGTTCATTTAAACATAAAAAAGAGCGGTCAATTTTGACCGCTCTTTTCTTCATGGTTTTAAGCTTACGCGAACTGACGTACTTCGCCGTTACCCGCTACGTTTTCCACACAACGTGGACAAAGTGTAGGATGTTCAGGGTTCACGCCGATTTTGTCAGAATAATGCCAGCAACG
>CABSXY010000043.1 GCA_902481695.1 uncultured Haemophilus sp.
GTTGATATTAATAAAGTTTTACGAAAATTGAATGAAGCGACTGAACGTTTATTAACGCTTAAAGCTGAACCACATTTGGCAATTAGCGTGCCACAAACCTTTGGTATTCAATGGCTTGTTCCTCATTTGAGTGATTTTAATAAGCAACACCCTGAAATTGAAGTACGCTTGAAGGGCGTCGATCAAGATGAAGGTTTATTAAATAAAGAAATTGATATTGCCATTTATTATGGCAAAGGTGATTGGGAAAATTTACAAGTCGATCGGTTAGGTGAAGAAAACTTAGTGATTTTGGCGGCACCTTCATTGCTTGAGAAAATTCCCGTTCGCCGTCCAGATGATTTGAAAAAGCACACGCTGATTCACACACATACTCGAGATAACTGGCAAGCGATGGCGGATTATCTCAAATTAGATGATTTGAATATTCAGCAAGGTCCGTTATTTAGCCATACTTTTATGGCATTGCAAGCGGCCGTTCATGGGCAGGGTATTGCGTTAGCTAATCGTATTTTGGCTCAGCAAGAAATTGAAAACGGTCATTTGCAAATTGTGTTACCAACCGAATTGCGGGATCCAAAATCATTCTATGTGGTCAATCATTTAGATCGTTTAGATGATGAACAAATTCAAGCCTTTAGAAAATGGATTAAAGATTCAATTAAATTAGGAAAACATGAATAAATTAGCCTTATATTGTCGAATTGGCTTTGAAAAAGAAGTCGCCGCAGAAATTACCGACCGAGCTTCTGAGCGTGGTGTATTTGGTTTTGCTCGCGTAGTAGAAAACAGCGGCTATGTCATTTTTGAATGCTATCAACCAGGCGATGCGGATCGTTTAGCACGAGAAATCCCTTTTAATCGTTTGATTTTTGCGCGTCAAATGATCGTTGTTTCAGATTTCTTAGAAAATCTCGATCCTCAAGATCGTATCTCGCCAATCCTTGCTCAATATGAACGGATTGCAGAAGACATTAATCTTAAGCAAGCGGTAGAGCTATTTGTCGAAACAGCAGATACCAATGAAGCCAAAGAGCTTTCGACATTTTGCCGAAAATTTACCGTGCCGTTACGCCAAGCGTTAAAAAAACAAGGTTGGTTACAAGGTAAGCCGAATGCAAAACTCGGTCAGATTTTACATTGTTTTTTCACTCAGCCGAATTGCTGCTATGTAGGGTATTCCTATCTTGGCAATAACTCTACCCATTTTATGGGGATACTACGTTTGAAATTCCCAGCCGATGCGCCAAGCCGTTCAACTTTAAAATTGGAAGAAGCGATTTTAACCTTTATTCCTCGAAATGAAGAAAGTAAACGCTTAAATGAAAATATGGTTGGCGTTGATCTCGGTGCATGCCCTGGCGGCTGGACCTATCAATTAGTGAAACGTGGTTTATTTGTGTATGCAGTTGATCACGGCAAAATGGCGGCCAGTTTGCATGATACCGGCAGAATTGAGCACTGTCCGGAAGATGGGTTTAAATTCCAACCACCAAAACGTAAGCATATTGATTGGCTTGTGTGTGATATGGTGGAACAACCAAGCCGCATAGCCAATTTAATCGGAAAATGGCTGATTAACGGCTGGTGCCGAGAAACCATTTTCAACTTGAAATTGCCAATGAAAAAACGTTATCAAGAAGTGATGTTGTGCCTAGAAAATCTTGCAGTGATGTTGGCAGAAAAAGAACTGGAATTTGATATTCAGGCGAAGCATTTGTATCACGATCGCGAAGAGATTACGGTGTATATTGCCTTAAAATAGAAGAGACAGTCCTAGGTATTTAGGACTGTTTCCGTTTAATATTGAGTTTAATGCTATCTATATTATTTATAGCTTTTTAGTAAGCTGATTATTTCCTTAGATCTTTTTTTATCATGATGTTCTTCTGTTGCATAATAGTACGCATCGTATCCGAATTCATTTTTTATGTTTGGCTTGGCACCATTCTCTAAAAGAACTTCAATAATATCAAGATTTCCATAAAAACAAGCATTTTGAATTGGAGTAAAGTTCAGCTCACC
Organism: uncultured Haemophilus sp.; assembly: GCA_902481695.1. Lineage (GTDB taxonomy): Bacteria > Pseudomonadota > Gammaproteobacteria > Enterobacterales > Pasteurellaceae > Haemophilus_D. The sequence continues at coordinate 2,026 of CABSXY010000043.1, forward strand.
TTGTTGATTCACGTTTGCGCCATTTTCTATTAATAAGATAACATCTTTTTTATTTTGAGAGTTAACTGCTAAGTTTAATAATGTTTCCCCCATGCATCCTAAATCATGTACGGAAGTAATAGGCGAGTAACTAAAAAAAGTTGGGTGATCTTGATATTTAAAAAAAAGTTTTGTTAAATCGTCATTCATAATTGTTCTCTAAATTATCTAATCAGGTCAAAGTAGGATAAATCCTGCTTTACCCATCGTTTTAATGTAAATGCTATTCGTAATTTTGATAGTTTGTTGAGGTCACAACTAATTAATGATTATTCAAATTTTTCTAGCATCATTTTTCTTAATTTTGTAAGATTTTTTGATGAATTATTTTTAAGTGCTAGATAAATTTCATTGTCAACTATATTTTGAGTTAATAGAATATTTTCAATATAAGGTATAACTTTCATTGAGTTAATTGAAATCAAGAATGCAATTATCTCATTATATATGTAAGAATTTATATTGGTTTGATTTAGTCTGTTAATTAATAATAGCTCAATTGATTTTGATTTATAGTGTTTTTCTCTTAATGAATATAAAATCCATGAAATAATTTGTGATTTTTTGCTATTTAAGTTTTTTATTAGGTATTTTTTTATATAGTTTCTGTGGGGGAAGTATGCAGAACTAAATGCAACAGCTAAAATGATAGAATATCTGTTTATATCCCAAATTAAGTTAATATCCTTTTCTATTTCATAAAACGCTTTTTCTCCTAAATTATAATGTCGAAATAGATGCCCCAAGGAAAATATTGCTGATGACTTTACACTTATACTTTTATCATGACAAATAGAATAAACTAATATAGATAAAATCTCATTTAGTTCAACATCATTAAGCTGTACCTGTATTTGCCCCAAGATAAAAACTGCAATTTCTCTGTGTCGGCTATATCGACTGGCTAAAAGAATATCCTTAATTATATCTCTAATTTCATTATACTGAAAAAATTGTAGTTTTCGGGCGGCTTCATATTGAAAAACCGAATTAGAATTTAGGACTTTGTTCAATAACTCTGTCTTTGATAAATTTTTACATGCTAAAAAAGCATCAAAATTTGAAAAATTTTCGCTTACCATGTTATTTCCTAGTACATTTATCTTTATCATTGCTTAGAGTAACAGCCTTAAATAGAAAAGCAAAGAACGGTCAAAAAAACATAGGATTTTTTGACCGCTCTTTTATTTAAGCAATTATTTATTGGCTAAAATCACTGCGCGAGTTGGGGCTTGATAGCCTTCGATGGTTTTACTGTGATCATTTGGATCTAAGAAATCAATCAAACTTTCATTTTCTAACCAATCAGTTTTACGTTGTTCTTCTAATGTTGTGGTGGCGACATCTACACAACGCACATTAGTAAAGCCGACTTTTTCCAACCAATTAATGAGTGCAGCAACAGAAGGAATAAAATACACGTTCTTCATTTTTGCATAGCGATCTGAAGGCACTAATACCGTATTCACATCACCATCAACCACTAAGGTTTCTAAGACGAGCTCACCACCTTTTACTAATTGATTTTTTAGCTGTGTGAGGTGATCAAGCGGTGATTTACGGTGATAAAGCACACCCATTGAGAATACCGTATCAAATGCCGCAAGTGGTTGCATTTCTTCAATACCTAGTGGGATTAAATTAGCTCGACGATCGTTATTTAATAATTTTCGAACGGCTTCAAATTGGCAAAGGAAAAGTTCGGTTGGATCAATACCCACCACCATTTTTGCACCTTCACCAACCATGCGCCACATATGGTAGCCGCTACCGCAGCCCACATCTAAAATGGTACGATCTTTTAATGGTGCAAGATGAGGCAAAACACGATCCCATTTGAAATCAGAACGCCATTCGCAATCCACGTGAATATCAAACAAATGATAAGGCCCTTTTCGCCACGGCATCAATTGCTTCAAATGATGAATAATACGTTGTTTTTCGCCTTCCGAAAGTGGGGAAGTGCGGTCAGATTTCACGGCATTTTTTAAATCAATAGTATCTGCCTGCAAATCAGGGAGAAAATCTACGATTTTTGACCATTTTGCATAATCACCATGGGTTTGTTTTTCCCATTCTTTTAACTGCAAAGGCAACGTTTCTAGCCAAGCAGATAAATTTGTAGTAGCGATTTGTTGGTAAAAAGGGCGAAAATCAATCATTATTTTGCTTCCTTATAAGCTTTTTCTGCTTTCTCAAAGGTTTCTTTAACTTCATTTTCAGGTTCTCCAGACAGAAGAGAAACCACAATAATTGCAAGACTAGCAAGAGCAAATCCGGGGATCATCTCATATACATTAAACCATTCACTGGTTTGAGGAATCACGGATTTCCAAGCAAAGACAACCACTGCGCCGACAACCATCCCAGCCATCGCTGCTGATGAAGTCATGCGTTTCCAGAATAAGGAGAAAAGCACGACCGGACCAAATGCAGAACCAAACCCTGCCCAGGCAAATTCAACGAGTTTTAATACTTTGCTGTTTTCATCTTGTGCAATCCAAATGGCAATGCCCGCGATAACTAAAACCATTGCGCGACCTAACCAGACTAATTCTTTTTCAGCGGCTTTTGGACGAATAAACCCTTTATAAAAATCTTCAGTAATAGAGCTTGAAGAAATTAATAATTGTGCGGAAAGTGTACTCATTACTGCTGCTAAAATCGCAGAAAGTAGAATACCAGCAATCCATGGATTAAAGAGTAATTTAGCCAGTTCAATAAACACTTGTTCCGGTTCGTGATTTACTACGCTAGCTACACCTGGATTAGCAAAGAAATAAGGGATACCGAAGAAACCAATACCAATCGCACCAGCTAGGCAAATCACCATCCATGTCATACTAATACGGCGTGCTTTGATTAATGATTTCACCGAATAAGCCGCCATAAAACGAGCAAGAATATGTGGTTGGCCGAAATAACCTAACCCCCAAGCGGCTAAACTTAATAAACCTAATGGTGTGGTTGCCGTGAATAAATCAGTGAAGTCTTTACTTGCGGCAATTTCCGCTTGATGGAGTACTTCAGTAAATTGTGATGTATCGCCCAAACTTAGAAAGATGAATAATGGTGTTAAAATTAAGGCAAAAATCATCAATGTAGCTTGAATGGTATCAGTCCAACTCACCGCTAAAAATCCACCAATAAAGGTGTAAATAATGGTTGCTAATGCACCGTACCAAATCGCCGTAGAGTATTCAACAGAAAACAGGTTTTGGAATAATTTCGCGCCGGCAACCACACCCGAAGCACAGTAAATCGTGAAGAATGCTAAGATGATTGTTGCAGACACAATTTTTAAGAGATTATGTGATGTGCCAAAGCGATGGTGGAAATATTCCGGTAATGTGAGTGCATTGTTGTTAAATTCGGTATAGATCCGTAAACGACCAGCTACGAGTAACCAGTTAAAATAAGCCCCGAGGATTAAACCAATGGCGATCCAACCTTCTACCAGACCAGACACATACACCGCACCCGGCAAGCCCATTAATAACCAGCCGGACATATCAGATGCACCAGCAGACATGGCTGTCACAAAACTTCCGAGTTTACGGCCGCCTAAAATATAATCGGATAAGTTGTTTGTATAATAATAGGCAAGGACACCGATTAAAATCATGCCGAAAATATAAATACTAAAAGTAATAAGTGTTGGGTCTAAACCAAACATTAAGTACCCCAAAAAAAGTCATGAAAATTTGAGAAAGGTCATATTTTACCTTATTTGGGTCTATTATTCTATTTTCCTTTTCGATAGACTTATACCATTAAAACTAAGGTCGAAAAAATGAATTCTGTTGAATTATTAATGAATGTTACGCCCAATGAAACCCGCGTTGCGCTGGTGGAAACGGGTGTTTTAAAAGAGGTTCATATTGAACGTCAAGCCAAACGTGGCATCGTGGGGAATATCTATAAAGGGCGAGTAACCCGTGTTTTACCGGGGATGCAGTCCGCATTTGTGGATATCGGTTTAGAAAAAGCCGCATTTTTACATGCTTCCGATATTGTCTCACATACCGAATGTGTGGATGTGAATGAACAAAAGCAATTCCGAGCAAAAAGCATTTCTGAACTCGTACGCGAAGGGCAGGATATCGTGGTACAAGTAGTAAAAGATCCTTTGGGCACCAAAGGCGCAAGATTAACTACCGATATTACCTTGCCTTCTCGTTATCTTGTATTTATGCCAGAAAATAGCCATGTTGGTGTGTCACAACGTATTGAAAGCGAAGAAGAACGCGCAAGACTAAAAGCGTTAGTTGAGCCTTTTTGTGATGAGTTAGGCGGCTTTATTATTCGTACCGCCACCGAAGGTGCAACGGAAGAAGAGTTACGCCAAGATGCGGAATTTTTAAAACGTTTATGGCGTAAAGTACTTGAGCGTAAAGGCAAATATCCAACCCGTTCTAAAATTTATGGCGAACCCGCATTGCCGCAACGTATTTTGCGTGATTTTATCGGTGCTAATTTAGAGAAAATTCATATTGATTCCAAACTTTGTTTTAACGAAGTGAAAGAATTTACTGATGAATTTATGCCGGAATTAAGTGAAAAATTAATGCTTTATACGGGCAATCAGCCGATTTTTGATATTTATGGCGTAGAACGTGGTATTCAAAATGCACTTGAAAAACGCGTGAATTTAAAATCGGGCGGCTATCTCATTATTGAGCAAACCGAAGCCATGACGACCATTGATATCAATACAGGTGCTTTCGTTGGACATCGAAATTTAGATGAAACGATTTTTAACACCAATATTGAAGCCACTAAAGCCATTGCACAGCAGCTACAACTGCGTAATTTAGGCGGTATTATCATTATTGATTTTATTGATATGCAAACCGATGAGCATCGTAATCGTGTAATTGAATCCTTGGAAGAAGCGCTATCGAAAGATCGCGTAAAAACGAATGTGAATGGTTTTACTCAACTTGGCTTAGTGGAAATGACGCGTAAACGTACTCGTGAAAGTTTAGAACACGTTTTATGTGATGAATGCCCAACTTGTCAAGGTCGTGGACGCGTGAAAACCGTCGAAACGGTATGCTATGAAATTATGCGTGAGATTATTCGCGTTAACCACTTATTCTCAAGTGAGCAATTTGTGGTTTATGCCTCTCCAGCTGTAGCGGATTACTTAATCAAAGAAGAATCGCACGGTTTATTGCCAGAGATCGAAATGTTCATTAGCAAACAGGTTCAAGTTAAAACAGAGCAGTACTACAACCAAGAACAGTTTGATGTGGTGGTGATGTAAAAGACAAAAGTGCGGTTAAATTCGACCGCACTTTTTACTTTAACTATTTCAATCTTTCCAACTGTTGAATAATCGCTTCATCAGATTGCGATTGGATTTTTCGCATACGCATAAAGAGTAAAGCCGCGGCAATGGTTAATGCAATGATAAACGCAACCCAAAAACCTTTTGCACCGATGCTTGGAACAATCCAATCCGTGCGGGAAAGAATATAACCAACGGGAATACCCACACCCCAATAGGCAAGTAACGTGATATAAAGGATAATTTTGGTATCTTTATAGCCACGTAAAATACCGCTTACTACCACTTGCACCGAATCTGAAAATTGATAAATCGCTGCCATTGCCAATAAACTGCCTGAAAGGGCAATAACGGTAGCGTTATCGCCTACAATTAATGCAGCGATTTCTGCACTAAATACCCAAATCACCAACGCCAATACACTTGCCGCAATCAAGCCAAGAATAATAGCCGCGTGAGCCATAATTTTGGCTTTTTGTGGTGCATGATTACCCAGTTCTTGCGCCACTAAAATGGTAGCAGCCATGGCAATAGACATTGGGAACATAAAGGCTACGGCACTGGTGTTTAAGGCAATTTGGTGGCTGGCGACCACATCCGCACCTAATGGGGAAAGTAATAAACTACTTAACGCAAACAGTGAGACTTCACTGCACAGCGCAATCGCAATAGGCAAGCCAAGTGCGGTCAATTTTTTCAGTGTTTTGATATCTGGCTTTTCAATAATCTTTTCAAAGACTTTCAAACTACGTTCATTATAGTTTTTGGCCGAATAGGTAATCATCAAGATTGCCATCGCCCAGTTGACAATAGCCGTTGCCACACCACAACCGACACCACCCAATGCAGGCGCGCCAAATTTACCGTAAATAAACATATAATTCAGTGGAATATTCAGCATTAACCCCATGAAGGTAATCACCATAGCGGGTTTTGTTTTGGCAATGCCATCATTCAAACAGCGGAAATTAATCAGCAATAAATAGGCAGGTAAGCCCCACACCATCGCACGCAAATAATTCATCGTCACATCTGCCATGTGGGCATCCATATTCATAAACTGTAATATGAAATCATTATGATAGATGATGAGCGCAAGGGGAATCATCACTAAAAATGAAATCCAAAGACCTTGTCTCACTTGGTGAGCAATACGATGGCGCTGCCCTGAACCATTTAAATAGGAAATTGTTGGTGGCAAGGCGAGTAATAATCCTTGCCCGAAAAGTACCAAAGGTAGCCAAATGGAGGCACCAATACCGACACCGCCAACATCAGCAGAGCTCACGCGCCCCGCCATAATCACATCCACGGTGCCCATGCCAGTTTGAGCTAACTGGGCAAGACCGATAGGTGTCGCAATTCGGATAAGTTTTTGAATATCAATACGGTATTGAGAAAAAAGACGAGAATTCATAAATTTTGCTATAATATTGGAAAAATTTTTAATGAAGGAATAATAATGTTTACAGGTATTGTACAGGGCATCGCCCAAATTTATGCAATTAAAGACAGCGATAATTTTAGAACACAGATCGTAAAATTACCAGCTGAAATGCGAAAAGGCTTAGAAATCGGTGCATCCGTGGCGAATAACGGTGTGTGCTTAACAGTAACTGAAATTCATGACGATCTTGTCAGCTTTGACTTAATGCAAGAAACCTTGCGCATCACCAATCTCGGTAGCTTAAAAGCAGGGGATTTTGTGAATATCGAACGCGCAATGCAAATGGGCGCAGAAATTGGTGGACATATTTTATCCGGTCACGTTTATTGTACTGCAAGCGTTTCACAAATTATCGAAAGCGAAAACAATCGTCAGGTTTGGTTTAAATTACCTAATAAAGACGTGATGAAATATATCCTAACAAAAGGATTTATTGCGATTGACGGCATCAGTCTTACTATCGGTGAAGTAAAAGACAGTGAATTCTGCGTGAATTTAATCCCTGAAACCTTACATAGAACTCTAATCGGCAAACGCCAAATTGGTGATTTAGTGAATATCGAAATTGATCCGCAAACACAAGCGATTGTGGATACGGTGGAACGGTATTTAGCAGCTAAAGCTTAATGAGAATGAAAAAAGTGCGGTAGAAAACGATGTTATTTTTTACCGCACTTTTTTATTTCACGTCCGCTCCTTTCAACCAGCGTCTAACCCAACTGCGGTTTGGCATTAAGTTATGAATCAGATCTTCACTCATTGGTAAGGGCTCGCCATAAATTAAGGAAGCCAGTGTTTCCCCTAAAAACGGCGCAGAGGTTAATCCTCGTGAGCCTAATGCGCCGATTAAATAGAGATTAGGGTAGTTTTCGGCTTGTTCTATTGGCTGTTTACAACGGCGCAAATTAAACAAATTTTGATATTGTGTTTGCTGAGCTGAAAAATGCGGAACCGCGCCCATCATTGGTGTGAGATCACGTACCGAACAACGTACACCGATTCGAGCAAGATTGCCCGACGTATCTACTTCTTTTGTCCAATCTTCAGGGATATTTTGCTGAATTTTTTGTTGGTTTTCTTGTTGTTCAGTTAGGCTAAATTCACGAGTCGCATTATCACGAACATGACTTGCGCCAATACAATGACTGGCTTTCGCTTGATCTACTGGCGTTAGGTAGCCGTCATAGCACAATACGGTTTTGAGTTTAAGTAAGTTTTCTGATGTCGGAATTTGGCTCACTTGCCCGCGAACAGGGTAGAGTGGGAGTTTTTGTGTTTGTTCAAAATCAGTGAGTTTATGCCCGTTTGCCAAAACAACTATTTCATGGTTGAACGTTTTATTTTCAGCTGTGGTGATTTGCCACCCATTTTCTGTTTGCGAAAGTGTGGTTACTTTTTGTGATGTTTTAATTTGGACGCCTTGTTTTTCTAAAAAGGCAAAAGCATGCTGAACTAACTGACGTGGTGCAAGCCAAGCGCCTTGAGGAATAAAACCACCACCAAAAGGTAACGGCAAACCGACTTTTTCGCTTAATTCAGTTTGGCTTAGTGACTGATATAAATCAGAAGGCAAATTCAGCGCAGCGATTTTATTTAATTTACTTTCAGCTTTCTCATTGTAAGCACAAAGCGCAATACCACAGAATTCGTGTTCAAATTCGATTTTGTGCTGAATTGCCCATTGTAGGAATTGATGGTCATAGGCAAAGGCATGAATATAAAAACGAATATTGCGCTCGTTATCATCACTCAGTTGCGGATAAAATGCGCCTTGTTTATTGCCGGATGCATTGAGGGCAGTTTGCTCATCTTCGCAATAAATCGTAATTTTGGCGCCGCGTTTAAGCAAGGAGATAGCCGTACAAAGAGAAGCAATTCCTCCACCAATAATGGCAATATCTTGCTCGTTTAGATTAGCGGGCTGACTATGAAACCAGGGAGCTGAAAGTGCGGTCAGTTTTTCGTACGTTTTTTGACCAGAAAGACATTCCCGTTTTTTACCAAAGCCTTTGCGTTTCTTAATATTAAAGCCCGCATTTTCTAAGCCTTTTCTGACCGCACTTGCTGCAGTAAAGGTCGCAAAGGTGCCTTGTGGTTTGGTAAAACGAAACATTTGTTGATAAAGCTGCTCGTTCCACATGTCTGGATTTTTACTTGGCGCAAAACCATCTAAAAACCACGCATCAATTTTACCATTTATATAATCGCCCAGTTGTGGCAGATTTTCAGCTACATCGCCAAACCAAAGATCTAACGTGGTTTCATCAAAATGAAAACGATAGCAACCTTGAATAGGATTAAGCCAATGCTGTTGTAGATGTTCAGCTAGGTGAGAAAATTGCAGATAGGCTAAATGGGCTTGTTGTAATGCATCAAGTGGCAAAGGGTATTTTTCAAAAGAGATAAAATAAAGGCGTTTTAAAGGCAAATCTGGGTATTTTTGACGAAATTCACGGAATAGCGTGGTCACCGCAAAGAAATTTAATCCTGTGCCAAATCCCGTTTCAGCAATCACAAAGTGGGCTTTTTGGTAATGAATCCAACGTTCCCACAACTGTTTGCCTTCTAAAAACACATA
>CABSXY010000044.1 GCA_902481695.1 uncultured Haemophilus sp.
GAGAAAAATCAAATAAATGGACTTCTAATAATTGTATCGTACCGTTAATCGTTGGGCGTTTTCCCATGTTGGCGACGCCATCAAAAATCTCGCCTGATTTCAACCGCACTTTCACCGCATAAACGCCTTTAACCGGGTTCACTTGGCGATGTAAGCGAACATTCGCAGTAGGAAAACCAATGGTTCGGCCTAATTTATTGCCGTGGATCACGCGTCCAAAAATACGATAAGGCTTGCCGAGTAAATTTTGCGCATGCTGTAAATCATCTTTTGCTAGTGCTTCACGGATAGCGGTGCTACTGATACGTAACTCATCTAAACAGAAGGTGCGGCTGTCTTCTACTTCAAAACCAAACCGCTTTCCAGCTTGTTGCAACATCGCAAAATTGCCTAAACGCTTCGCACCAAATTTGAAATCATCACCAATGCTGAGAAACTTCACATTTAATTTTCGCACAAGCCAATCTTCAATAAATTGTTCTGCCGGAAGATCAGCAAAAGTGCGGTCAAATTTTGCGACGATCACCACATCCACACCCGCCTGAGCTAAATAATGTAATTTATCTCTTAATCGCATTAAACGCGCAGGCGCTTTGTCGCCCATAAAATATTCGCGCGGTTGCGGCTCGAAAAGCATCACCGCCATGGGTAAATTCAGCGCATTCGCTTTCTGACGAAGATGACGCAAAATCGCCTGATGCCCCAAATGCACCCCATCAAAATTGCCAATGGTTAATGCGCACCCTGACAAATATGGCTGTGTATTATGAAGCCCACGAATTAATTGCATTACATCTTATCCAAAAAAACAAAAAATAATCGGTGCATTATAGCGGTAACTTAATGTTTTGTCAGTAAATGGTGTTTACGAACACCCAATAGTACCAATACACCTAAATAAACGACCGCAGCTAGTCCGATTAACCAAGCTAGCCAATAGACACGCATTAAAAATGTCATGGCTGCCCATTCTTCAATTGATGGGCAGTTATACCAAAGCAAGCCGCCCATGGCTAAGGCTGCGCCTAAAACTTTTAGAAAAAAGACCGCGCTTTTACGTGAAAAATGGTACACATCCTCTTTCGCTAAACCACGATAAAGCAAATAAGCATTTAAGGTTGCCGACATCGCAGAAGCAATCGCCAACCCCACATAACTAAATGGAATCGCCAACACATTAAAGCCCATATTACTCACCATGGCGATGATCCCGATTTTCACGGGCGTTTTAGTATCTTGGCGTGCATAATAGCCATTAGCTAGGATCTTAATCAGCATAAAGCTAAGTAAACCCGCATTGAATGCCCATAAAGAATAAGAAGCTGAGTGCACATCTGCTAAGGTAAAACTGCCTCGCATAAACAATACCAGTAACATCGGCTGGGCTAACACGGCAATACCAATCGCAGCCGGCACGCCGAGTAATAAAATCATTCGTACGCCCCAGTCCATTGTGTTGCGAAAATCAACCGCACTTTGGGAAGAATTGTCTTCTCGATTCACATGATGGCGAGCAAGCGTCGGTAAAATCACGGTGGAAATTGCGATACCAAATAGACCAAGTGGAAACTCTAATAGACGATCAGAATAATAAAGCCAACTAATAGAACCCGTCATTAAGAAACTGGCGATGACTGTATCAAGCAGCAAGTTGATTTGACTTACGGAAACTCCGAACAAGGCAGGAATCATCAATCGACGAATTTTCGCTACCCCTTCATCATGCCACGCCCATTTCGGTTTTACGAGCAAGCCTGCTTTCTTCAAAAAAGGGATTTGGAATAAAAATTGTAGCAAACCACCTAAGAAGATCCCGATGGCAAGGGCAAGATCAGGATTATCTAATCCTGGCGCGAGGAAAAGTGCGGTCGCAATCATCGCGATATTAAGTAAAACAGGCGAAAACGACATCACGCCAAATTTGCCTATCGTATTTAAAATCGCGCCTGAAAGTGCCACAAAGGTGACAAACCATAAATAAGGAAAAGTAATTTTTAAGAGTAAAGATGCTTGTTCAAATTTGTGTGCATCGGGTCCGTCATTTAGCCAATCGGTAAACCAACCCATCCCGAAGATCGCTGCCACAACAGGTGATCCCACCATGGCAAGTAAAGTGACAATACTGACTAATCCGCCTAGCGTACCCGATACTTTCCCGATAAATTCTCGCGTTTTAGAAAGATCGCCCGATTTTTGATATTCAGCTAATACAGGTACAAAGGCTTGAGAAAATGCGCCTTCCGCAAATAAACGACGTAAAAAGTTTGGGATACGGTTAGCGAATAAAAACACGTCTGCCGCCGCACCTGCACCGATTAAATGGGCAATCACCACATCGCGGACTAAACCTAACACACGGGACACTAATGTCATCCCACTCACGATAATGCCGGATTTTAAAAGTCGTTTACTCAAAATAGGGGTCTCTTCAAAAAAATTTGCCTTAATTGTATAGAATTTTTGTTTTTACGCTATATTCCAACGAAAAAAACTGATAAAATCCTGCCCACATCGTTTGTGTGAGCCAATAGAAAGCGCTTTTTTTAAATAACGATGCTTACTTTCGGTTGTGTCTCACCGAAATCAACACAAATTATTCATTGACAAAAGTATAAAAAATCGGCATATTCTACGCCCTTATTTTGTCATAATCATCTAACAGAAATTTTAGGAGTTTGACCTTGGCTAATATCAAGTCAGCAAAAAAACGCGCGGTTCAATCTGAAAAACGCCGCCAACACAACGCAAGCCAACGCTCTATGATGCGTACTTACATCAAAAAAGTATATGCTCAAGTAGCAGCAGGTGAAAAAGCAGCAGCTGAAGCAGCATTCGTTGAAATGCAAAAAGTTGTTGACCGTATGGCTTCTAAAGGCTTAATCCACGCTAACAAAGCAGCAAACCACAAAGCTAAATTAGCTGCTCAAATCAAAAAATTAGCGTAATTAAAGCATTAAAACAGCTTAAAAATAAAACCGCACTTTGGTGCGGTTTTTGTTTGTCTTAAACCGTCCTGCCACAAACGTCTGATAACAAGCTTGCATTCCCCCCTTTAACCTGTAAACTACCCCACAACTTAAAAATTAATCATAAAATAAACAATAAATGACCAAAAAATCTTTTAAAAAAGCGGATCCAAATTATCAAAAAGAATTAGCCAAATACGCTAATCCGATCCCAAGCAGAGACTACATTCTGCAAATTATTCGTGAAAATAATGCCCCGATGAGTCGGGAAGAAATTCTGACCGCACTTTCAATTAAAAGTGACGAACAACAAGAAGCTATGCGCCGCCGCTTGCGTGCCATGGAAAATGATGGACAGTTAGTTTTTACTAAACGTAAACGCTATGCCTTGCCTGAAAAATTGGATTTATTCAAAGGCATGGTCATTGGCCATCGCGAAGGCTATGGCTTTTTACAAGTCGAAGGCAAAAAAGAAGATCTCTTTATTCCTAATCACCAAATGCAACGTGTAATGCATGGTGATTTTGTATTAGCCCAACCTGCAGGCTTAGATCGCCGTGGTCGTCGTGAAGTCCGTATTGTTCGCGTACTTGAAAGTCGTAAAAAACAAATTGTCGGCCGTTTCTTCTTAGAAAATGGCTTTAGCTATGTGGTGCCTGATGACAGCCGTATCGGACGAGATATTTTAGTCCCTAATGAACACCGCAATGGTGCCCGAATGGGACAAGTTGTCGTGGTTGAATTGCAAGAACGATCTGCCTCCTTCACTCAACCAGTTGGCATCATCACCGAAATTCTCGGTGACAATATGGCAAAAGGGATGGAAGTGGAAATTGCCCTTCGTAATCATGACATTCCTCACCAATTCCCAAGTGCGGTCGAAAAATACGTTAAAAAATTCACGGAAGAAGTGCCTGAAGAAGCAAAAAAAGGCCGTGTGGATTTACGCAATCTGCCACTGGTTACCATTGATGGCGAAGATGCACGCGATTTTGATGATGCCGTATATTGCGAAAAAAGCGGTAAAGGCTGGAAACTTTGGGTGGCAATTGCCGATGTCAGCTACTATGTGCGTTTACGTTCGGCATTAGACACGGAAGCTTATAACCGAGGTAACTCCGTTTACTTCCCAAATCGTGTTGTACCAATGTTGCCTGAGATTTTATCCAACGGATTGTGTTCACTGAATCCACAAGTTGATCGCTTGTGTATGGTGTGTGAAATGCACGTCTCTGCCAAAGGTAAACTTACGGACTATCGTTTTTATGAAGCGGTAATGAACTCTCATGCTCGCTTAACCTATACGAAAGTCGCGGCGATTTTAGACGGCGATGATGAGCTCCGTACGCGTTATCAAGGACTTGTTCCACATTTAGAAGAATTGCATCATCTCTATCAAGCGTTACTCAATGCCCGTAAACAACGTGGTGCTATTGATTTTGAAACCATTGAAACCAAATTTATTTTCAATGCCATGGGACGAATTGATCGCATTGAACCTGTTGTGCGAAATGATGCTCACAAAATCATTGAAGAATGCATGATTCTTGCGAATATTGCGGCGGCAAACTTTATGGAAAAACATAAAGAGCCTGCACTCTATCGTATTCATGCCACACCGAGTGAAGAAAAACTGACGTCTTTCCGTGCATTCTTAAGCGAATGTGGTTTAAGCCTTGAAGGTGGCATGAAACCGACCACAAAAGATTATGCAAAATTGTTAGAGCAAGTGAAAGATCGTCCGGATCACGAACTCATTCAAACCATGTTGCTCCGTTCATTAAGCCAAGCGGTTTATCATGCGGATAATATCGGCCACTTTGGTTTGGCGTTAGAAGAATATGCACACTTCACTTCCCCGATTCGTCGTTATCCAGATTTAACTCTTCACCGTGGGATTAAGTATTTATTAGCAAAAGAAAAAGGCGCTAAACGTAAAACTACAGATACTGGCGGCTATCACTATTCCTTTGATGAAATGGATTTATTAGGCGATCACTGCTCGATGACAGAACGCCGTGCCGATGATGCCACTCGCGAAGTAGCAGATTGGCTGAAATGTGAATATATGCAAGATCACGTGGGTGCTGAATTTAGCGGAGTGATCTCATCTGTAACAGGCTTTGGCTTATTCGTACGTTTAGATGATTTATTCATTGACGGCTTAGTCCATATTTCCACTTTAGATAACGACTACTATCAATTTGATGCGGCAAAACAACGTTTGATCGGTGAAAATAGTGGTATGATCTACCGCCTTGGCGATAAAGTCAAAATTCGCGTGGTCGCCGTTCATTTAGAACAAAAAATGGTGGATTTCAGCTTAGTCGAAAGTGCCAGAAAACCACGTCGTGTGGGAAAAACAGCGAAACAAAAAGCGAAAAAAGTCTTTAAGGAACTGCCACCTAAAGCGTCAAAAAAACGTAAAAGTGCGGTTAAAAATAAAGATGTTTCTAAGAAACCGACGAGAAAACGGAAGAAATAATATTTTTACCCAATCTCCCCTGGCCCCTCTTTGCTAAAGAGGGAGGATAATGACAAAAAATAATAAATAAGAGAACCCTATGTCAGAAAATATCTATGGTATCCATGCTGTAAACAGCATTTTAGCAAATAGTCCTGAGCGTTTAATTGAAGTTTTTGTGCTGAAAGGCCGTGAAGATAAACGCCTACACCCCTTACTCAATGAGCTCTATGCTTTAGGTATTGCGGTGCAATTTGTAAACCGTCAAACATTAGATAAAAAATCCAACGGTGAAGTGCATCAAGGTGTGATTGCTCGCGTGCAAGAAGCCAAAGAGCTGAATGAACATGATTTGGATGAACTTCTTACTCGTAAACAAAATCCACTTTTATTAGTGCTTGATGGCGTGACGGATCCCCATAACCTAGGGGCCTGTCTACGTACTGCTGATGCTGCCGGTGTGAGCGCTGTTATTGTGCCAAAAGATAAATCCGCTCAACTCACTTCTATCGCACGTAAAGTGGCTTGCGGTGCTGCAGAGACTGTGCCATTAATTCGTGTTACTAACTTAGCGCGTACTTTGCGAGATCTACAACAAAATCATAATATTTGGGTAGTAGGTACGGCCGGCGAAGCAACAGAAACTATTTATCAAAGTAAACTTACTGGTTCTCTTGCCTTAGTGATGGGGGCCGAAGGTGAAGGCATGCGTCGTCTTACTCGTGAACATTGTGATCAACTCATTAGTATTCCAATGGCGGGCTCAGTTTCATCCCTCAACGTTTCCGTTGCGACGGGTGTATGTTTATTTGAAATTGTGAGACAACGTCTTGCAGCCTAAAAATACGTGAAAAAACGACCGCACTTGATATAAAAAATGCCGATAAATCATTATCGGCATTTTTATTATTTTGAAATGGTTTTCCCGAATATCATAGAAAGCACTAAAGTACATAATGCGGGTACAAGCCACGCAAGCCCTTGTGAATAGAGCGGGAAATGAGTCATGATTTGATGTAAGCCTTCCGGCAACATATCCAAGTTTTTCAAGCTATCAATTAAACTAAAACAAACTGTCACAAAAATAGTGGTGTAATAGCTCAATCGAATAGAAGGCAATTTATTACGCACAAGCTGTAAAACCACTAACATGATCGCCATTGGGTAAATCAACAACAAGGCAGGAATCGTCACTCGGAGTAATTTTGTTAAGCCATATTGTGAAATAATTGTCGTCATGGCGGTGAAGAAGACGATCCAAAATGGATAGGAAAAACGTGTCGAAAACTTGGAGAAATAATCACCACAAGCACTGGTTACGCCTACTAATGTAGTTAAGCTTGCTAAAGTGATAATACCCGCCATAATCCAGGTTCCCGCCGTACCAAATAAACTGTTCACATAACGAGAGAAGATTTGTCCGCCATTTGTTGCACCTTGTGCCACAGCATCAGAAGTCGCCCCTAAATAGAATAAGGCAAAATATAAACAACCTAATAAAATGACAGAAACAAAGCCCGCTGAAATCGTATATTGAACAATCTTTTGTGGATTGGTCACATTTTTAGCAGACAACGCCCGTGCAACAATACCACCAAAGGCAATCGCAGCCAGAACATCCATCGTTTGATAACCACTAATTAATCCTGTAGTTAATGCTGAATTCTCGGCATACGCCTGCGACGGAGCAACAATGTCAGAAAGAGGTGAAACAAAAACCGTGATCCCAACAACGAGTAATAATACCAACAATGCTGGCGTCATCACTTCACCCACCGTTGAAATAATGGTACTTGGGCGAATCATGAATCCCATCGCGATAATATTAAAGATCACAGAGAAAATAAGACGTGTAGTCGCACTATCTTCAACGAGCCCCAATGGTAACCATGCCATTTCATAAGCGACATTGGTAATTCGAGGCATTGCAAAGGTTGAACCGATGACTAAATAAAGAATGGTTAAAAAGGATACGCCTACCCACTTGGGTAAGTCCTTAGTCAGTTCTTCGCCACGCCCTAATACTGACACAACAACCAATGTAATAAATGGCATGAGTACGCCTGTTATCACAAACCCTAGCGAAGCCGTTGCCCAATGGTTACCTGCTGAGTACCCCTCCATCGGTGGAAAAATAATATTTCCCGCGCCTAAAAATAAAGCAAAAATCATCATACCTAGTACGATGATGTCTTTTTTTGAAAACATAAGTATTCTCGAATAAATAAATTTTAAGGATTTTACTATTAAATTGTTTTTTATTCCAAAAATGAAAATAAATTTTGTGAAATAGATCACGAAATCTATCACATCCCGATTAAATCACACATTATCCACAGCCTATTTTCCCTAAATTAGTAAATTTGTGATAGTATCCAGGCTCTATTATTTTTTATTACTTTTTTAGGAGAGAATGAATGAATAAACTGAGTTTGATTCAACAAATTCAGCGTTTTTTCAAATTGGAATCAGCTGGCGGAATTTTATTACTTTTTTCAGCGGTAGTCGCAATGCTATTAGCCAACTCACCGCTTAATCAAACCTATAATGATTTTTTAAATTTACCAGTCAGCATTCAAGTAGGGACTTTTTCTATCGATAAAACCTTAATTCACTGGATCAACGATGGTTTTATGGCGGTATTCTTTGTTTTAGTGGGAATGGAAGTCAAAAGAGAATTATTTGAGGGCTCCCTTTCAAGCTATCAACAAGCGGTTTTCCCTGCCATTGCTGCAGTTGGCGGAATGGTTATTCCTGCCTTGGTTTATATTTTTATTGCACAACAAGATCCTACTTTAGCCGATGGTTGGGCAATCCCAATGGCGACAGACATTGCCTTTGCACTGGGCATCATGGCGTTATTAAGTAAACAAGTGCCACTCCCACTCAAGATCTTTTTACTTGCTTTAGCCATCATTGATGACTTAGGTGCAATTGTCGTGATTGCACTCTTCTTCTCCCATGGATTAAGCGTGCAAGCACTCGCCTTTGCTGTCATTGCAATTGCTGTACTTATCGCATTAAATCGCTTTAAAGTGACCGCACTTTGTGCCTATATGGTGGTGGGAACAATCTTGTGGGCTTCTGTATTAAAATCAGGCGTACACGCTACCCTTGCAGGCGTTATCATCGGTTTTTGTATTCCATTGAAAGGCAAAAATGGCGAAACACCGTTACATGACTTTGAGCACATTCTTGCGCCTTGGTCATCCTTTGTTATCCTGCCATTATTCGCTTTTGCCAATGCGGGGGTAAGTTTTGATGGTATCGACTCAAGCATGCTTTCATCACCATTATTATTTGCGATTTCTTTAGGCTTAATTATCGGAAAACCACTTGGTGTATTTGGTTTCAGCTATCTTTCCGTTAAACTGGGCATTGCAAAACTTCCGCAAGGCATCAACTTCAAACAAATTTTTGCCGTAGCGATTTTATGTGGTATCGGTTTCACCATGTCAATGTTCTTAGCTAGCCTAGCCTTTAATGCTGATGCGGGTGAAAGCATTAATGCCCTTTCTCGATTAGGGATCTTATTAGGCTCCACTGTTTCTGCGATTGTGGGGTATATGGCGTTGAAAGTGACTACCGCGAAAAATAAAGGGTAATCAAAACGATGGAAAAACTAACCTGTTATGTGATTTATGCATCTGAAAAAATAGAGAAACTAAGTCATTTTTTACAATGCACCTCTGACTCTCATCTTGTTCCTATTCCTGCAGTGACTAAAGAACAGGTTAGCTTACTCGGTCATTCTTCAGCCTTGTTTAATTTGAAGAAAGCAGAAGAACTACTTGAGCGAACTCCTAATAACAAAGAAATCGCCCACACGCTATCTCATATTCAGTGCTGGAAAGCTATTGCTGAAAATGAACAGCTACAAGATGATGATTTTGCTTTAATTGCTGAAAGTGAAATACAACCTGTTAACAACTTCATTCAGCATGCTATCCATTATGCCAATAAATATTCCTCTTACGGAATTATCAAATTACAGCATGACGGTGAGTCACGTTCTGGAGAACGTTTGTTTCAAATAGGTGATGAGCCTTATGCTTTAATTTATGGCGATATTAACCAATATAACTATGGTTGTTCGCTTTATCTCATCCGCAAAAATATCGCAAAAAAATTAACCGCACTTTTAAGTGAAACGAAACCCTACTGGCTTGCAGACCAATTTACTGCATTCCATGAACCTCAGAATATTGCTCAAGCACGTTATCTATTAGGGGAAAATCCAGCCCATAAAAAACAAGGGAAAGTTGAAAATCCGCTGTTTAGTATCATTGTGCCAATTTATAATGTTGAACGCTACCTCGAGCAATGTATTGAATCTGTCTTAGCACAAGATTATCAGAATTATGAACTGATTCTAGTTGATGATGGTTCGCCTGATAACTCCATCGATATCTGCACTAAATATGCAAAACAATATTCTAATATCGTTTTTATCCATAAAATTAACGGTGGACTATCTGATGCAAGAAACGCAGGTATTAAACTTGCTCGTGGCGAGTACTTAATGTTTTTAGATAGTGATGATTATTGGGAAGGAACAAGTATTCTTTCTGATCTTTCTAAGATTTCAGAAGAAAATCCTGATCTTATTATTTATGATCTCACTTTCAGATACAAAGATAACAAAAAAGAATATTACCCAATTTCTAAAGAGGGGCTAACAGGTGATTATATTGTTGACTTTTATACTTTAACTAGCAGAAACATATTTAGACCTTCCGCATGTAATAAGGTCGTCAAAAGAAAAATCATCATGGATAATCAACTCTTTTTTCCAAAAGGAAAAAACCATGAAGATTTAGATTGGAGCTTTAATCTCGCTCCATACATTTCAAGCTATGCACTATATGACAGCTATTTCTACATATATAGAGCTAAGCGACTTGGTTCAATCACTGAGTTTGTCAAACCTAAAAATACTAAAGATTTAATAGATATTGTGCTTGAAAAGCTACAAATGATAAAAAATATGCATGACTCCCCTTTATCTAAAGGTCTATATCAATACTTAGTTAAACAAAAGCAATTCGTTTATGATTCTTTCACATTATTATCTGAAGAACATAAAAAAATATATGAAAATGAATTTCATGAATTAAAGAAATCATTAGGAGATATTGATAAATAAAATGACATATTAAAAAATCCCTTAGCACTTGCTAAGGGATTTTGCTAATGTAACTAATAGAATAATCGTTGCAGCGCCTTCTCATACAAATAAATATTCATTGGATTTGTCGGTAATAGAGAATCCAAATATTCATTGGCTCTTTTCACATATTCTTCATGATGCTTATCATGATTATCAATCACATCTAATAACACTTTTGCACCTTCAAAGGCATCGAATTGATCATAATAGTAACCTACACCTTTCGGAATCAGTTTTGAATTATGAATAAATGGATACCTCCCATATAAAGCATCGTTATAAGCATAATTCAAACCATTTTCCCACTGATGGCTAAGCACAATATCGACATAACGAGCTAAAAAGTCTGGCATTTGGTCGCGACCTTCCACGGTCATTCTGCCGTCTTTCGCAAGCTCGGTTCTTCCTATACTCTTCCAGGGTCGTGGTTTACCTTTTTGCTGCTTCTTGT
>CABSXY010000045.1 GCA_902481695.1 uncultured Haemophilus sp.
CTGCGTTTGGACATATTAAAGCGATGCAAGTAACTCGTCCGAATCGTTTTGAATATGAAATTGAAAGCGAAATTTTGCATGAATTTAATCGTCACGGCGCAAGATTTCCTTCTTATAACTCCATTGTTGCTGGCGGTGATAACGCCTGTATTTTGCACTACACCGAAAATGATCAACCATTAAAAGATGGCGATCTGGTGTTGATTGATGCAGGCTGTGAGTTTGCTATGTATGCAGGCGATATCACGCGTACGTTCCCTGTAAATGGTCAATTTACCCAGCCACAACGTGAGATTTATGAATTAGTGTTAAAAGCACAAAAACGTGCGATTGAGCTATTAGTGCCAGGTAATTCAATTAAACTGGCGAATGACGAAGTGATTCGCATTAAAACTCAAGGCTTGGTGGATTTAGGTATCCTGAAAGGGGATGTAGATAAGCTGATTGAAGAGAAAGCTTATCGCCAGTTTTATATGCACGGTTTAGGTCATTGGCTTGGCTTAGATGTGCATGATGTTGGCCGCTATGATGATGATCGTAGTCGCACGCTTGAAGTGGGGATGATCATCACTGTTGAGCCAGGTATTTATATTTCAGAAGAGGCGGATGTGCCAGCTCAATATAAAGGCATTGGTGTGCGTATTGAGGATAACTTGCTAATGACTGAATATGGTAATAAAAATCTGACTGCGGCAGCACCAAAAGAAATCGATGACATTGAAAATTTAATGAAAAATTGAGAAGAATTCTCAAAATTGTGATCTAGTGCAAGTTTTTTGTGCAGTTAAGCTGCTAATATACTGTTAGATAAAAAAGACCAATCAAATCAGTAAGGAGTCGATTATGTACAAACACGTTTTAGTTGCGGTAGATCTTTCTGACGAAAGTGAATTTCTACTCAAAAAAGCTGTGGGAATTGCAAAACGTAATGATGCGCAACTTTCCATCATCCATGTAGATGTAAACTTCTCGGATCTCTATACTGGTTTAATTGATGTCAATATGTCATCTATGCAAGATAGAATCTCGAGCGAAACCCAAAAAGCGCTAATTAATTTAGCGGAACATGCGGGTTATCCAATAAAAGAAAAATTGAGCGGTAGCGGTGATTTAGGTCAAGTTTTGACAGACGCTATTGATCAGTATGATGTAGATCTACTAGTGACAGGTCATCACCAAGATTTCTGGAGTAAATTGATGTCTTCAACACGTCAAGTGATGAATACCATTAAAATTGATATGTTGGTTGTGCCACTTCGCGACGAATAGTGATCAAAAATTATTTTTAGCCCTATTAAAATAACGTAAATTTTAACCGCACTTCTCAATTAATGCAGTAGAGTGCGGTTTTCTTTTTTAAGATCAGTGAAAAAGCCTTTTTCTCTAGGTCAAAATATGCAAGAATAGTGAGCTTTTTTATAAATCGTGATCGAGATAGAGACACAAGGTTTTATCAATGAAAACAACAGCAGAAATTAGACAGTCATTCCTTGATTTTTTCCATAGCAAGGGGCATCAGGTCGTCGCAAGTAGTTCACTTGTGCCTGAAAATGATCCGACATTGCTTTTTACCAATGCCGGGATGAACCAATTTAAAGACGTGTTCCTTGGTATGGACAAACGTCCTTACTCACGTGCGACAACTGCACAACGTTGTGTGCGCGCAGGTGGTAAGCATAATGACTTAGAAAACGTCGGTTATACGGCGCGTCACCATACTTTCTTTGAAATGCTCGGCAACTTCAGCTTTGGTGACTATTTCAAACATGATGCGATTAATTTTGCGTGGGAGTTCTTAACCTCTCCACAATGGCTCGGCTTACCAAAAGAAAAATTATGGGTAACCGTGTATGAAACCGATAATGAAGCTTATGACATTTGGCATAAAGAGGTCGGTGTCCCTGCGGAGCGCATTATTCGTATTGGTGATAACAAAGGCGCACCTTATGCATCAGATAACTTCTGGGCAATGGGTGATACCGGTCCTTGTGGTCCATGTACCGAAATTTTCTACGATCACGGTGATCACATTTGGGGTGGTCCTCCGGGTTCACCTGAAGAAGACGGTGACCGCTATATCGAGATTTGGAACGTGGTATTCATGCAATTTAACCGTCAAGCCGACGGCACAATGGAAAAATTACCACGTCCATCTGTTGATACTGGGATGGGGTTAGAGCGTATTTCTGCTGTATTACAGCACGTAAACTCTAACTATGAGATCGATATTTTCCAAAAATTAATTGCGAAAACAGCTGAAATCGTTGGAACAACAGATTTAACCAATAAATCATTACGCGTAATTGCAGACCACATTCGTTCTTGTGCCTATTTAATTGCAGATGGCGTAATTCCATCAAACGAAGGTCGCGGTTATGTATTACGTCGTATTATCCGTCGAGCAGTACGTCATGGTCACTTGTTAGGTGCTAAAGAAGCATTCTTCTACAAACTTGTGCCAACCTTAATTGAAGTCATGGCGGAAGCCGGCAAAGAAGTTAAGGAAAAACAAGCGAATGTCGAAAAATTACTTCGTTTGGAAGAAGAACAATTTGCTCGTACATTAGAGCGCGGATTAAGCTTATTAGACGATGCGCTTGCTCAAGTGAAAGATGGTGTGTTGTCAGGTGAAGTTGCCTTTAAACTTTATGATACTTATGGCTTCCCACTTGATTTAACTGCAGACGTATGTCGTGAGCGTGATATTGCAATTGATGAAGCAGGTTTTGAGCGTGAAATGGAAGCACAACGCTTACGCGCACAATCTGCAAGCCAATTCGGCATGGATTACAACAATGTTATTCGTGTAGAAGGCGAAACAAAATTTGAAGGTTATACTGAATCAGAATCTTTAGCCAAAGTGACCGCACTTTTCCATGATGGTAAATCAGTAGAGAGTATTACTGCAGGTCAAAGTGCCGTGGTGATTTTAGAAAACACCCCATTCTATGCGGAATCAGGTGGTCAAATTGGTGACAGTGGTTATTTAACCTCTCAAGGTATTCAGTTTAATGTAAAAGATACTCAAAAATATGGTCAAGTATTCGGTCATATTGGTGAGTTAGAACAAGGCAGTTTAAAAGTCGGACAAACAGTCAATGCGGTTGTGGATGCAGCAAGACGTCATCAAACGTCACTTAACCATTCTGCAACACACTTATTACATGCCGCATTGCGTCAAGTTTTAGGTCACCATGTAGTGCAAAAAGGATCGTTAGTATCTGATACCGCATTACGTTTTGACTTTGCTCATCCGGAAGCGATTACCAAAGCACAGCTTAACGAAATTGAAACGTTGGTAAACCAAAAAGTACGTGAGAATTTTGTGGTTCAAACGGACGTAATGGATATCGAAGCGGCAAAAGCAAAAGGTGCAATGGCGTTATTCGGTGAAAAATATGCTGATGTGGTACGTGTTTTAACAATGGGAGATTTCTCCGTTGAACTTTGTGGTGGCATTCATGCTAAACGTACCGGTGATATCGGTTTATTTAAAATTGTGGCGGAAACTGCAGTTGCAGCAGGTGTTCGTCGTATTGAAGCGGTAACGGGTGAAAATGCAATTAATTGGTTACATAACCAACAACGTATTCTTACTCAAAGTGCAGATTTATTTAAATCTGACGTTAATACCCTTGTTGAGAAAATTCAGCAACTTCAAGATAAAGCGAAGAAAGCAGAAAAAGAATTACAAGGATTAAAAGAAAAAGCCGCAATGCAAGCGGGTTCCGATTTAGTGAAAAGTGCGGTTAAAATTAATGATGTTTCTGTAATCGTACATCAACTAGACGGAATTGAAACTAAATCGTTACGTGTGATGGTTGATGATTTAAAAAATCAACTTGGTTCAGGCGTAATTGTATTTGCATCTATTTTAGATGATAAAGTCAACCTCGTCGTTGGCGTAACAAGCGATTTAACTACTAAAGTGAAGGCTGGTGAGCTAGTGAATTTAATGGCTCAGCAAGTTGGTGGGAAAGGCGGTGGTCGCCCTGATATGGCAATGGCAGGAGGCTCCCAACCAGAAAATGTGAATCTAGCATTAACTGTCGCACAAAACTGGTTAAGCAATAATCTGTAGTACAAGCAGGTCGGTGGGATGCCGATCTTTACTTGATTGATAGGGATATCTAATAAATGCAAACTAAGGAGATAAAAGATGTTAATCTTAACTCGAAAAGTTGGCGAAAGTGTTCTCATTGGAGACGATATTTCTATCACGGTTTTGAGTGTACGTGGAAACCAAGTCAAACTCGGTGTGCAAGCGCCTAAAGAAGTATCCGTTCACCGAGAGGAAATTTACCAACGAATTCTGCAGTCAAAAGATGAACATATAGATGAGGCATCTTAGACCTAGAGTTTTATGAATGTTTTACATTCTATTTATAATTTAATTAACGTTTTTTCAAAAATTAAACCCATTGGTTTGCAAGATTTTAAATAACGGAAATTTGAGTTATAAAGGTAGAGAAGGAACTTTTCCAACTTAAATCTATCAAAATTTAATAAATAATGACCGCACTTTTAGCATAGAAGTGTGGTCATTCCATATTAAAACAAAAAGGAAAATCAATGAAAGTTATTATTCCCGTAGCTGGTTTAGGTACTCGTATGTTACCAGCAACAAAAGCAATTCCAAAAGAAATGTTAACGCTTGTGGATAAACCACTGATTCAATATGTTGTGAATGAGTGTGTGGCTGCTGGTATCAAAGAAATCGTGTTAGTCACACATTCTTCTAAAAATGCGATTGAAAACCACTTTGATACGTCTTTTGAGTTGGAAACCATGCTTGAGAAGCGTGTTAAACGTCAGCTTCTAGAAGAGGTGCGTTCTATTTGCCCTAAAGATGTAACAATTATGCATGTTCGTCAAGGTAATGCGAAAGGTTTAGGTCATGCGGTGTTATGTGGTCGTCCAGTTGTTGGAAATGAGCCATTTGCAGTCGTGTTACCTGATGTGCTTTTAGCGGATTTTACAGCAAATCAAAAGAAAGAAAATCTTTCAGCAATGATTAAACGTTTTAAAGAAACACAAGCAAGCCAAATTATGGTAGCGCCTGTTTCCGCTGATGAAGTGAGTAGCTATGGTATCGCGGATTGTGGTGGTGTAGAGTTAAAAGGCGGTGATAGCGTTAAAATTAATAGCATTGTTGAAAAACCATCTGTTGAAGAAGCTCCATCAAATCTTGCTGTTGTCGGTCGTTATGTATTCTCTGCGGCGATTTGGGATTTATTAGAAAAAACACCAGTTGGTGTGGGTGATGAAATCCAATTAACGGATGCGATCGATATGCTTATTGAGAAAGAGATTGTAGAAGCGTTTCATATGACAGGCAGAAGTTTTGACTGTGGTGACAAAATTGGCTATATGGAAGCCTTTGTCGAATATGGTCTTCGTCATGATAAATTAGGCAAAGAGTTTAAAGCTTTCTTAAAAGATCTTGCAAAAACCTTATAATTAACTGAAACCACCGAAAGGTGGTTTTTATTTATATATTTGGATTACAAATATAAAATATAAAAAAAGGCATCGTGATGATGCCTTCTTTTTTCTATGAAACGAAATCTTAGTTATTTTTCGCTAATAAAGTGCGGTAGATAATACCACCTAAAATACCACCGATAATCGGTGCCACCCAGAATAGCCATAATTGGTCGATAGCCCAAGTGCCTTGGAATACTGCAACTGCAGTACTACGAGCTGGGTTTACAGAGGTATTTGATACAGGAATGCTGATTAAGTGGATTAAAGTTAAACCTAAACCAATTGCGATTGGCGCAAAACCTGCAGCTGCATTTTTATGAGTTGAACCCATGATGATTAATAAGAAGAATGCAGTCAATAATACTTCTGCTACAAATACTGCTTCTAAAGAATAACCTTCAGGAGAATGCTCACCGTAACCGTTAGATGCGAAACCTGCAGTTACATCAAAGCCCGCTTTACCTGATGCGATAAGATAAAGTGCAGCACCCGCTACTAAACCACCAACTACTTGAGAAACGATGTATGGAAGAGCATCTTTCGCAGAGAAACGACCGCCAGCCACCAAACCAAGTGTCACAGCAGGGTTAAAGTGACCACCAGAAATGTGACCTACAGCGTAAGCCATGGTTAATACGGTTAAACCAAAGGCAAATGCAACGCCCACATAACCGATACCTAGGTTGACAGAAGCGGCAAAGATTGCACTACCACAACCACCGAAAACTAACCAAAATGTGCCGAAGAATTCAGCAAAAAGTTTTTTTGACATAATAGACCTCAATATTAAAGATGTCGTTATCTTCAAATAACAATAATGTATTGCGAATGCAACAGGCATTTAGTCAAAGGTAATGGTTTTTAGTTCTGCAAATTATTGTAAATGTTTGTAAGTAAATGTAAGGGAAGTAGCATGCTATACTTTTAGCCGTCTAGATTGTCATTTCGCTTATTTTTCAT
Organism: uncultured Haemophilus sp.; assembly: GCA_902481695.1. Classification (GTDB taxonomy): domain Bacteria; phylum Pseudomonadota; class Gammaproteobacteria; order Enterobacterales; family Pasteurellaceae; genus Haemophilus_D. Next base: position 6,448 of record CABSXY010000045.1, read on the forward strand.
TAAAATACAGATGAATTATCAGGTTATTTAAGGTGCATTATGGCAAACTGGGATGGCAAATATATTAGCCCTTATGCAGAACATGGCAAAAAGAGCGAACAAGTCAAAAAAATTACCGTTTCTATTCCAATTAAAGTATTGGAAATTCTGACGAACGAGCGTACGCGTCGTCAGCTAAAAAGTTTGCGCCATGCAACAAATAGTGAATTGCTTTGTGAGGCATTTTTACATGCTTTTACGGGGCAGCCATTACCGACTGATGCAGATTTAATGAAAGAACGCCATGATGAGATTCCTGAAAATGCCAAAGAGATTATGCGAGATTTAGGTATCGATCCTGAAAGCTGGGAATATTAATTTTATCCTTTTAATCCTTCCAAAATACTACATTCAGGGCAGTCATTGCCCTGACAAGCGTTATGCCACCGCTCCAATTCCTCTACCATTTTCTGCAAGTGATGAATTTGCTCATTCAATGTTTTAATATGCTGCGTCGTAAGTGCTTTAACTTCTCGACTACTACGATTGGGATTATCCTGTAATTGCAAAAGCTGTTGAATTTGTTGGAGTGAGAACCCAACATCTCGAGAGTGACGAATAAAACGTAGTCGTTCTAAATCCTTTTCTTCATAATGGCGATAACCTGAAAGGCTTCGCTGTGCTGGCTTTAATAAGCCGGACTTCTCATAATCCCGAATTTGTTTACTTGATAAACCCACTAATTTTGCTACTTCACTAATGTTCATAAAAAATCCTTGACCTTAACCTTATGTTAAGGTTTATAGTAAGCTTAATTTCAATCTATATCAATAATTAAGGAGTAAATATGAAATCAATTACATTACATGTAACAGGAATGACTTGTGGTGGTTGTGTGAAAAGCGTCACTCGAGTATTGGAAGAACTTAATGGCGTAGAAAAAGCTGTTGTAACACTTGATGATGGTAAAGCGGTGGTTACCTTTGATGAAAGTGCGGTCAGTATTCCACAATTAATTGAAACAATTGAAGACGCAGGTTTTGATGCAACAGAATAAAAAAATAGCCATTCAAATCGAGGGGATGACCTGCCAATCCTGTGCGAATCGGATTGAAAAGGTGTTGAATCGAAAAGATTTTGTCTCTGAAGCTGGTGTGAATTTTGCGGCGGAGGAAGCGCATGTCGTATTTGATTCATCTCAGGCTTCAGAACAAGATATTTTGACGATTATTCAAAAGGCGGGATTTAATGGCATTCTAAAACAAAATGTGTTGCCTAGCGCACCTAATGAAACGAAGATTAGTCCGCGTTTATGGTTGCTTTTGTTCATTAACATTCCTTTTTTAATCGGAATGATCGGGATGATGTTTAATCATCATTCTTGGATGATGCCGCCAATGTGGCAATTTGTTCTTGCGAGCATAGTGCAACTTGGGTTAGCCATTCCTTTTTATAAAGGTGCGATTGGTAGTATTCGAGGTGGTTTGGCCAATATGGATGTACTGGTGAGTACTGGTACGTTGGCGATTTATCTCTATTCGGTCTTTATGCTGTTTTATCATCAGTCAATGGAGCATGATGGTGCATCTCATGTTTATTTTGAGGCATCAGTGATGGTCATAGGTTTCGTTAGCCTTGGGAAATTTCTTGAGGAAAGAACGAAGAAACAAAGCTTAAACAGTTTAGGGCTATTATTACAACTCACCCCAAAACAAGTCAGTGTTCAACGTGAAAATCGTTGGGAAACGATTCCTCTTGACCAAGTAAAAATAGGCGATATTTTACGGGCTAATCAAGGTGAACGTATTGCAGCTGATGGCGTAGTTGAACAGGGGAGTGGTTGGTGTGATGAGAGTCATTTAACCGGTGAATCTCAACCATTAGAAAAAATGTCTCAAAGTCCTGTGCTTGCGGGGGCAATGGTGACACAAGGTAGCCTTATTTATCGAGCCAATCAACTCGGTCAGCAAACTCTATTGGGCGATATGATGAAAGCGCTCTCTGAGGCGCAGGGTACAAAAGCACCGATTGCTCGTTTTGCTGATAAAGTCGCTGCAGTATTTGTACCTGCCGTGTTATTAATTTCCGCAATAACATTTGTATTAACCTGGTGGATAAAAGGTGATTGGGTTACTGCCTTAATTCATTCGGTTGCTGTGTTAGTTATTGCTTGTCCTTGTGCGTTAGGGCTTGCTACACCTGCTGCCATAATGGTTGGTATGGGAAAAGCAGTCAATGTAGGGATTTGGTTTAAAGATGCTGCATCTATGGAAGAGGCGGCCCATGTGGATACGGTGGTATTAGACAAAACAGGTACGCTAACTCATGGAAACCTCAAAATCGCCGCTGTTTGGCAACCACAAAGAGCGGTCTATTCTGAGGAAGATTTGTATTGTATTGCAGCTTCCGTTGAGCAAAATGCCAATCATCCTTTAGCTAAAGCGATAGTTCTGGCTGCTCAGGAAAAATCACTTGAAATTCCGACCGCACTTTCAGTTCATTCAGAAGTGGGGCAGGGCATCTCAGCTCATATTGATGGAATAGGTTTAGTTAAAGTCGGTAAGCCAGCTTATTGTGAATTAATCTTACCAGATAATATGCCTCAAATTTGGCAAATTGCGAGTATTGTTGCGGTATCTGTAGATAATAACCCAATCGGCGCATTTGCACTAGCAGACGGTCTGAAAGAGGATAGTTTGCAAGCGGTTCAGCGTTTACATCAACATAATATTGATGTGGTGATAATGAGTGGTGATCAGCAATCTGTTGTTGATTATGTTGCTCAACAAGTCGGTGTGAAAACTGCACGGGGTAATTGTAGTCCACGTGATAAAGCTGCCTATATTGAAACATTACGTCAGCAAGGTAAAGTGGTGGCAATGGTTGGTGATGGTGTGAATGATGCACCCGCATTAGCGATGGCTAATGTAAGTTTTGCGATGAAATCGGGGTCTGATGTTGCAGAGCAAACCGCATCGGCGACACTTATGCAGCATTCGGTTGATCAGTTAGTTGATGGATTAATGATTTCCAGAGCAACATTAAAGAATATCAAACAAAATTTATTCTTTGCCTTGATTTATAATGTGCTAGGTATTCCACTTGCCGCATTGGGCTACTTAAGTCCTGTTTTGGCGGGGGCAGCCATGGCGATGAGTTCGCTTTCGGTGCTATCCAATGCATTACGATTAAAACGAGTGAAAATTAAATAAGAAAAAGGCGATATGAAAATATCGCCTTTTATTTTGAGATTAATGTTGCTTCCACAATGGGATTTGAATCGTGACGGCAAGTCCACCTAAATTGCTGGATTCAGCCCATACTTTTCCATTGTGCTCATTCACAACATTATAGACAATCGTTAAACCTAATCCCGTTCCGCCAGTGGCTCGAGTTCTAGTTTCATCGACTCGATAGAATGGTTTAAAGATTTTGTCGAACTCTTCGGGTGGTAAGCCCAAGCCATTATCATCTACTCGAATTTGCAGACAATTATCATCCTGTTCATTTTTATGTAAATCAATGGTTAAGAAAATACGATCTTTCGTATATTTCAGTGCATTTCGAATAATATTTTCAATCGCACTGGTGAGCAAGCTTAGGTTGCCATAAATCATATGTTTTTCAGGATGTAAAATAGAAATATTGACATCGCAGATGATCTTACGCTGCTCCGCTTCAAATAAGGCATCTTTTATCACATCATCCCAAAGCTGATTGATAGGAAATAAATTATGCTCCATTTGAGAATGCATTTGTTGGCGAGAAATGAGTAACAACTCGCTGATCATTTTATCCATTCGTTGTATTTCTTTCTCAATACGTTTAACCGGCTCAATATCACCCGTTTGATGACGGACTAGAGCAGTAGAAAGCTGTAAACGTGTTAATGGTGTTTTCAATTCGTGAGAAATAGAGGACAGTAGATTGTGTTGATTTGAGATTAAATTATCAATCGCAATCGACATCTTGTTAAAGCTTTGTCCTACTTCTCTTAATTCTGTTGGACCGTGATTTGCTAATTCATTATCAACTTTAAAGTTTCCTAACGCCACGCTATTTGCGGCTTTTTGTAAATTGGTAATCGGTTTGACGATAGTATGTGTAAACCACCAAAGTAAAGGTGTTGTAATAATTAAGGTTAAGAGCAATAAGATCCAAGGGTGGTCAAGCATATACCGTAAAATTTCTTGTTGACCATTTGCTCGAGATACAAAGAATAATTCGGATGCTTGGTCGGAATCGCCAATATAGACTTTAAAAGGTCCTGCAATTTGAATATCTTTAAACGTTTTGCGTTGTGGCTGGGCAAAGTTACTTGATTCTTGGGCGAACTGAGCAATATGTATTCTTTCTTCGCCTAAAGCGCCAAAGATTTCTTTTTCAGGCGTCATGATGACTGGGCGAGCTGAGTCGAATTTATCAGTTGGAAGCACAGGAACGCCTGCGAGGATACCATTGATTCTATTGTTACGAATCGATTCGACGAGTTTCTTTTGATAGCTCGATATTTCATTTTGATTTAAATCTGAGTATAAGCGGCTATCAAAATAAGGGAGTGCGACCAAAAGTGCGGC
>CABSXY010000046.1 GCA_902481695.1 uncultured Haemophilus sp.
CGAATAAATTAAGCTTTTTCAATATCTATTTTAGCTAAGCCTTCTTTAAAAGCTAATCCATAACGTCTTGGTATTGATGCTTCAAATTTACCATTCTCTACTGTAGCTTCATAGCTGCAAACTTTAAATTCAGGCACCCGAATAAAGGAATAATCGACATTGACCATAGGGGATATTTTGGAATATAACGTCCATCTTACTTTGCTCCCTTCTTCAAAAGAGGTTTTTGCATCAAAACTGCTCGCCCCCTCGCAATGCGCAATTTGGTAATTAGAATAAAACGTCCCTGGGAAAGGTTTTGCATCACAGAAATTAAATACTCTATCATGTGCGAAAACATCTTGGCGAATATAGCCCCACAACTCCTCTGCAAGAAAATCCTGATCAGCAAAATGACGAGAATCGTAGCCCTTATCAACAAAACGTTGAATTCTCGCTTCCATATCAGGCACAGCGCCGGCTTTTGCTCCCCACATTCCAGCCAAAATAAGCGCTGTATGGGAACCCGAATCACGCATCGTATGGAATGAATGACCACTTTCAATCCATTCTGCCACGGCTTCAGCTTCTCGGTGAGAAACCACGGAGTCCGCATCACGGAAGATCGCATACTCTGATTCTGGATCATTAATTGCAAGAAAACGCCACATTGCACCAGGCCATTTATTCACAGGTGAAGTGACATAAACGACTTCCGCTCCATTATTTTTTAATCGCTGAATTGCTTCAGGAGAAACTGAATCATCTACATAAAAACGGCATACCCAACCAGGGAATAACATCGGAGAAACCTGTGTATTTAATACAGCCGGCTCAATATATTTGGAGTTATTACCAAATAAAGAAAATGCGATAATTCGCTTACCATTTTTAGGCGCAGAAACAGGAACCATTTCCTGTATTGGAACGGGAATGGCTTTATCTTTTAACTCAAGGGCTAAACTACCATAAAAACCTGAGTGCTCCCAATCATCTACTGCACCATAAGCATGAGCCAATAAATCTAAAGCCGGAATATATTGCGCATCTACTTTTAATGTTTTTAATTCTGCTTCAATCGCTTCTTGCCATTTTAATTGTTGCAAATAAACATAAGCAATTTTATGAGGGTATTCGGGATTATTAGGATCAAGTAAGCAAAGCGTTTCAGCCAGCTTGACTGCTTCATCATATTCTTTATTTTCAAGTGAAGAAACGTAAGAACGCTCTAGCGCTTTTTGTGTGTCGATATTATTCATAATCAAAATAAATTGGTCATAATTATTACGCCGGAACTATAAAAGCACCGGCGTAACGAAATTTTATATTTAGGTTTTATTATTTTCTTGCCAATGGTGGCACGAAAGTTAAACCTAAATCCCAAGGTTGTTCAATCCAAGTATTTTGTGGAATATCAATCACGTAATCATCCACTAACTCCGCACCCGCAGGTTTTGCGAATACTGTGACAAATTTTGCTTTTGGATACATTTCACGAATTGCACGAGCAGTGTTGCCGGTATCCACTAAATCGTCTACCACGATCATTCCCTCACCATCACCACTTGCACGGTGTAATACTTTTAATGCACCTTGTTCATCGTGATCATAACTGGCAATACACACGGTTTCTACGAAACGAATATTTAATTCGCGAGCAAGTACCGCTGCTGGGAATAAACCACCACGGCTTACTGCGATGATACCTTTCCACTGAGTGGCAGGAAGTAAACGTTCCGCTAATTTGCGGGCATGCATTTGGAACATATCCCAAGTCACAACATATTTTTCGCTCATAACAAATACCTTAAACTTTGTCGCTAAATAAAAAAATTGCGGAATTTTAACCTGAAATGGCGTTTTATGCTATGATTTCCGCAAAAATTTTAATGAAAAAAGGAGTTCATTATGTCAGAAATTACCACATTACAACCGCAATTACTTTGGAAATGGTTTGATCAAATTTGTGCGATTCCACATCCTTCACATCATGAAGATGCACTCGCCACTTTTATTGTCAACTGGGCAAAAGAAAAACAATTCTTTGCAGAACGTGATGAAGCCGGTAATGTATTAATTCGTAAACCCGCTACCGCAGGGATGGAAAACAGCCAACCTGTTGTCTTACAAGCACATTTAGATATGGTGCCGCAAGCGAATGAAGGCAATCCACATAACTTCGCTCAAGACCCAATTCGCCCTTATATCGACGGTGATTGGGTAAAAGCGCAAGGTACGACACTTGGCGCGGATAACGGTATTGGTTTAGCCTCTACCTTAGCGGTATTAGAAAGTACCGATATTGCACACCCACCACTTGAAGTGTTACTCACCATGACTGAAGAAACCGGCATGGATGGTGCCGTACACCTTCGCCGTAACTGGTTAAAATCGGAAATCTTAATTAATACCGATACCGAAGAAATCGGTGAAATCTATATTGGTTGTGCTGGTGGTGTGAATGCTAATGTTGAGCTACCTGTTCACCGTGAAACCAATTCATTCAACCACACTTTGCAAATTAACTTAAAAGGTTTACGTGGCGGTCACTCTGGTTGTGATATTCACACCACACGCGCGAATGCAATTAAAGTATTGGCGCGTTTATTGGCAAAACTCTCACAAAATCAACCGCACTTCGCCCTTGCTGAAATTCGTGGTGGCTCAATTCGTAATGCAATTCCACGTGAAGCCGCTGCAACCATTTGCTTCAATCATGATGTAGAAAGCGTAAAAAGTGCGGTTAAAAATTTTGAAGTTTTATTGAAAGAAGAGCTCGCTATTGCTGAACCTAACTTAACCTTAACCGCTGAGCAAGTTGAAAATCCACAACAAACTTTCACGCTTGAAAGTACCCAAAAAGTGATTAATTTGCTGAACGTCTTACCAAATGGCGTGATCCGCAACAGTGATGTAATCAAAAATGTCGTGGAAAGCTCATTGAGCATTGGTGTATTAAAAACTCTTGAAGACAAAATCAAAGGTACGATTCTTATTCGTTCGCTTATTGAAAGTGGTAAAGAGTATGTAGAAGAAACCTTAACTTCACTCGCTGAACTCACTGGTGCAACGGTCGAATTCTCAGGTTCTTACCCTGGTTGGAAACCGGTAAACGACACTGCAATTTTAGCCTTAATGAAAAAACATTATGCAGAAGTGCTTGGCAAAGAGCCTGAGATTAAAGTGATTCACGCGGGGCTTGAATGTGGCTTATTGAAAGAACATTATCCAAATATTGATATGATTTCTGTGGGGCCAACTATTCGCAATGCGCATTCGCCAGATGAAAAAGTCCAAATTTCAACAGTACAAACGTATTGGGAATTACTCACTAAAGTCTTAGCGGATATTAAATAATCTACAAATAAAAAGGGCTAAATATTACATTTAGCCCTTTATTTTTTATCTTTTATAAACTACGTAATGCTTCGATACGTTTTTCAAGCGGAGGATGGCTCATAAAGAGTTCGCTACGTTTGCCGTTAATCATAAAAGCATTAAGTGAACCTTCCATCTCTTGTGGCTCATGAATTTGTTGTAAACGTTGTAATGCCGCAATCATTTTTTCTTTACCCACAAGGTGCGCAGAACCAGCATCTGCACGATATTCACGATAGCGTGAGAACCACATCGCGATAATGCTCGCTAAAATACCAAACAAGATTTCTAACACCATTGAGACTAAGAAGTAAATACCTGAACTACGGCTTTCTTCATCACCATTACGAGAACTTGCTACCACATTAGCAATCACGCGAGATAAGAAAATCACAAAGGTATTCAATACGCCTTGTAATAAAGTCATGGTCACCATATCACCGTTCGCGATGTGTGAGACCTCATGAGCCAATACTGCTTCAGCTTCCTCTTCCGTCATGGAGTTCAATAAACCGGTACTAATCGCCACTAAAGAATTGTTTTTAGTTGCACCGGTAGCAAATGCGTTAGCATCATTAGAATGGTAAATCGCTACATCTGGCATCGGAATGCCGGCTTGTTGCGCTTGACGGCGTACCGTTTCTACCAACCAACGTTCAGCTTGATTACGTGGCTCGGTAATCACTTCCGCGCCCACAGAGCGCAATGCCATTGTTTTTGATAAAAATAATGAAATCAATGATCCGGCAAAACCGAAAAGCATCGCCATAATTAAAATGCCACCTGTACTATTTCCTGCAATACCGGTCACATTCAAAATAATCCCTAACACAAGCATCACAGCAAAGTTAGTAGCTAAAAATAAAAGGATTCGCATCATAATAAAGTTCCTCAATAAAATAGAAAGTAAACACTGCAATAATGGAGAATTTTTTACAAAATTCAAGGTTAAACAAATAATTTATTGTAAATCTTCTAAGGTATTAAAATTTACAAATCGTCCTTCTTGGACGTCAAATTGGACAGCAACCGCGCCATTTTTGTTCATAAATTGTAATAAGCGACGTTCGCCCTCGTTTAAATAAGCACGTAACTTCTCTTTAAGCTGAACGGACATCAAACAAAATGTCGGGTGTTCACGCTCCTTATCTTTTGCATAAGCAATTAAAGTGCGGTCATTTTTAACCGCGCTTTTTAGTTTTTCTAATAAGTTTTGTGGAAAATACGGACTATCACAAGGCACAAAAAGTACAAAATCTGTTTTAGCTTGTTCGAGTGATGTTAGCATACCACTCAACGGTCCCTGAAAATCAGGCAATTCATCTGAAAATACGGGAAACCCCCATTGAGCATACTCCGTATGGTGACGATTAGCATTAATCGATATATCAACCACTTGGGGTTGTAAGCGCTCAATCACATGACTAATTAACGGTTTATTTTGTAAAAGCTGTAAGCCTTTATCCGCCCCATTCATTCTCCGTGCTTTTCCGCCAGCCAAAATAACCGCACTTATTGTGTATTCCATATTTTCTTATTGCCTTATTTGAAGTATGATCTAGCCTTATTTTTCTCCATTTAAAAGGAAATAGCAATGAAATGTAAGCGTTTAAATGAAGTTTTGGAACTTTTACAACCTTACTGGTCTAAAGACCCAGATCTTAGCTTGCTACAAATTTTGCAAAAAATTGCTGATGAAGCAGGTTTCGATAAGCCCGTGGCAGAATTATCTGATGAAGTGATTATTTATCATTTAAAAATGCATGGCACAGATAAGTTTGAGCCGATTCCAGGTATCAAAAAAGATTATGAAGAAGATTTTAAAACCGCATTGTTAAAAGCGCGCGGAATTATTAAATAAGGAAAACAAATGAAAAAATTTTTATTTTTACTCGGTGCTTTATTTTCATTTAACGCATTCGCAGCTAATTTAGAAGAAGGTAAACAATACGTTCAAGTGGGTCAAACCGCTTCTGCACAGCCTGAAGTGATTGAATTTTTCTCTTTCTACTGCCCGCATTGCTATGCCTTTGAAATGGAATACCACATTCCAAAACAAGTTGCAGAAAGCTTACCAAAAGGCACTGAATTTAAACAATATCATGTTAACTTCTTAGGTCGTCAATCTGAAAACCTCACTCGTGCATGGGCATTAGCGATGGCACTTGGTGCAGAAAGTAAAGTGAAAGCGCCTTTATTTGAAGCGGCACAACAAGATAAATTAAGCTCAATGGACGATATTCGTAAAATCTTCATTGATAACGGTGTGACTGCAGAACAATTTGATAACAACATCAACAGCTTTGCTGTAAACGGTTTAGTGAATAAACAAGTGAATGCGGCTGAGCAGTTTAAAGTACATGGCGTACCTGATTTCTATGTAAATGGCAAATATCGTGTAAACCCTGAAGGCTTAAATTACGATGATTTTGTCAAAGATTATGTAGAAACCGTGAAAGGTTTATTGCAAAAATAAAAAAAAATTGGTTTAATGCCTGCCGTTTTTAAATATAAAGAAGAGAGATGATTATGGCTGCTAGTTTCAGTGTTACTCGTCGTTTTTTTGACGACAAAAACTACCCACGCGGATTTTCCCGTCATGGTGATTATACAATCAAAGAATCCCAAGTATTAGAGCAATATGGTCAAGCGTTTAAAGCATTAGATTCAGGCGAACGCAAGCCAGCGACAAAAGAAGAAAAAGAATTTGTTGCTTTTTGCCGTGGTGAACGTGCACCGGAAACTTTCTTCGAAAAAACCTGGAATAAATATCGTACTCGCATTAACACAACAAAACGTGTTTACACCTTATCAGGTGATGTGAGCGAAGCGGCTTCTGGCGGCGAAGATTATTCTGGCGAATAATACATTTTAAAAGGCAGGCAGACGCTTGCCTTTTGCTTTTTTACTCAATCCCCATGCTTGCCAAGGGCTGTGGGATATCTATCATTCAAACGTAAACATCAATGCAACTACCCGTTTCCCAATATACCGAACTTCTGCAAAAAAAGACTGAAAAACTGACCGCACTTTTGCAGCCTTTTAATGCCCCAGAAATAGCCGTGTTTGATTCGCCGACCAGCCATTATAGGATGCGTGCAGAATTTCGTATTTGGCATGATAAAGGCGATTTTTATCACATCATGTTTGATCAAAGCACCTTGCAGCGTTATCGAGTGGATGAATTCCCGATTGCCAGTGAACTGATAAATCGCATGATGAAAGCCTTACTACCGTTGTTAAAAACGCAGGAAGTATTGCATAAAAAACTGTTTCAAATTGATTATTTGAGCACGCTTAGCAATAAAATTATTGTAAGCCTGCTTTACCACAAGCAACTTACGGAAGAATGGCAAAATGCTGCCGAAAACTTGAAAGGCGAATTACAACAACTTGGTTTTGATGTGCAACTGATTGGTCGTGCGAGTAAACAAAAAATCTGTTTAGAGCAAGATTTTGTCGATGAAGTATTACCGATAAAAGGACGCAATTATGTTTATCGCCAAGTAGAAAATAGTTTTACTCAGCCAAATGCAGCCGTGAATTGCAAGATGTTGGAATGGGCGATTGATTGCACTCAAGGTTCTCAGGGCGATTTATTAGAGCTGTACTGCGGCAACGGCAATTTCTCTATCGCCCTTGCACAAAACTTCCGTAAAGTCCTTGCTACCGAAATCGCCAAGCCATCTGTTGCAGCTGCACAATTTAATATTGCGGAAAATGGTATAGATAATCTGCAAATTATTCGTATGTCGGCAGAAGAATTTACCCAAGCAATGAATGGCCTACGTGAGTTTAATCGCTTAAAAGGCATTGATTTAAAAGCCTATCAATGCAATACGATTTTTGTGGATCCACCACGAGCAGGGCTTGACCCTGACACGGTAAAACTGGTGCAGAATTACGATCGTATTTTGTATATTTCCTGCAATCCACATACCCTTTGTGAGAATTTGCAAACCCTAAGCCAAACCCACCGCATTGAAAAAGCGGCGCTGTTTGATCAATTCCCTTACACAGATCATATGGAAAGCGGTGTATGGCTGGTGAGAAAATAAAAATCCAACTTATTGCTGAAGCGGGAACATTGTCAGAATTGACCGCACTTTGTGCCCTACTCGGTATCGAACATTGTAGTGAAAGTCCACTTGCATTGGTGCAAACTGAAACTCATCTTGCCTTACGTAAACTGGATGAACCCAAATTGGGCGATGTGTTTGTGGATTTCGTAGCGGGTGCGATGGCACATCGTCGTAAATTCGGTGGTGGGCGTGGCGAAGCTATTGCCAAGGCCGTAGGCATCAAGGGTACTGAATTACCTAGCGTAATTGATGCCACAGCAGGACTCGGTCGAGATGCCTTTGTTTTAGCTTCTATCGGTTGCCAAGTGCGTTTAGTGGAACGCCATCCCGTGGTGTATTTGCTATTGCAGGATGGACTTAACCGAGCCTATCAGGATGCAGAAATAGGCGAAATGATGCAGCAAAATATGCAATTATTGGACATTCATCATATTACCGAACTCAATCCACAAACCGAGAGTGCCGATGTGGTGTATTTAGATCCAATGTATCCGCACAAACAAAAATCTGCCCTAGTCAAAAAAGAAATGCGCGTATTCCAACATTTGGTTGGTGCCGATTTGGATGCCGATGAGCTCTTGACACCTGCGCTACAATTAGCCCGTAAACGCGTGGTGGTAAAACGTCCTGATTATGCGAAATTCTTAGCGCAAAAAGCGCCCCATGTTAGTCGTGAAACCAAAAATCACCGCTTTGATATTTATATGGGAGAAGCACGATGCTAAAAGAAAGTGCCATTGTGATGAGTTATGATGCAGAAACCGGTCTTGCTAAAGTGAAATGTCAGTCACAAAGCGCCTGTGGAGCTTGTTCGGCTAGAGAAGCCTGTGGAACAGCTTCCCTGTCTGAACTCAATGGAAAACGAGGCGAACATATCTTCACGCTCGAAACCATTACGCCACTGCGTACAGGTCAAATGGTAGAAATCGGTCTAGAAGAAAAATCCATGTTATTTTCAGCATTGTTAATGTATATCGTGCCACTTTTTACTTTATTGATTGCAACATTGCTTTCTAGCTATATCAGTGAAAATGAGCTCATCCGTGCGATTTTAATCTTTATTTTGACCGCACTTTCCTTTGTGATGGTTAAACGTTACACCCGAAAACTTGACCAACAAACGGAGTTTCAGCCTATTTTATTGAGAGTGTTGTCCTAAATAAAAAGAACAGTTGAAAACAATTAAATTTTCAACCGCTCTTTTGTACTTTAAGCTTATTACTACTCGAAAGAGCCTACATGAAGATGTAGGCTTTTCTTTTTTAATTAAGCTTGAGATTTTTTAAGGTCAAATTTGTAAGAAACAAAACCATACAATGTCCAACCGATAAAGGTCACAATTGAACCATATAACATCGCTTGCTCACCAGCTGCATAAAGCGCATAGATACTATAGAGTGAACCAATAAAGGCAACAAAGACGGTTGTTTTATATTTTTGTGGCGCAACATTCTCTGCTTTCAATAACACTGCAAGTGCTGCCATTGAGAGCAAGTATGGAATAACGTTTGTTACTACCGCTAAGTCCACCAACACATTGAATTGTTTATTTAATGATGGGCTAATTGTCATCAAAGAAAGTAAAGTTTGTAATGCAGTAATGGTCACCATACCAACGATTGGTGCATCTTTACTGGTAACTTTTTTGAAGAATGCTGGGAAATAACCTTCTTCTGCTGAAGATTTAAATACTTGGGCAATTGTAAACTGCCAGCCTAATAATGAACCAAAGCAAGACATCACCATTAAGCCCATGATGACTTTACCGATTGTTTCATCAAACATATGAGCAAAGGCTAAACCGAATGGCGCTGTTGAATTAGCGAGTTCAAGGTTGGGTACAATACCTGCGATCACGTTAGTTGAAACGATATAAATTACCGCTGCCCCTAAAGTACCACCAAGTACTGCGATTGGTACGTTTTTCTCTGGATTTTCAACAGCATCAGCGTTTGCACAAGCTGATTCTAATCCTAAGAACGCCCATAATGTCATTGAAATAGATACACCGATCGCTTCAAAAGTAGGTACATTGTGTGGGTTCCAAGAATTTACATACATTGTACCATCAAACCATTTCCAACCAATGATTGAAATACCTACCACAGGAATGATTACGCCCCAAATGGTGAATGAACTGATATTACCAGTGATTCTTGCACCACCAAAGTTAAGAACGGTTGCAAGCCAAAGAGTGAAGATTGTCCATAATGCGATAGAAAGTGGAGAAAGGGTTGCACCAAGGAACTCTGAGCCATAACCCACAGCAGAAATTGCGATTGCTGTATTGGCAATAACTAATGATACACCGTAAGTGTAGTTTGCCATGAAGTTACCGGCTTTACCGAAAGAGTATTCCGCATAACCGCCCATACCACCAGATTTTTTACTAAACATACCGCATTGTGCGAATGCATAAGCTAAGGCTGTTGAACCAACGGCTGTTACAAGCCAAGAAACGATGGAAATAGTCCCAATTTCGGCTAATTTGGTCGGTAACATAATGATACCGGAACCCATCATATTAACCATGGTAAGAATGGTGAGTTGTACCACACCAATTTTATTACTTTTAGCACTCATAATTTATACTCCTACAAGTGCGGTCAAAAAATCAGATGTTTTTAACCGCACTTTTTTTGTTTGTGCTGAGAGGGTTATGAGGAAAAACCTCATAACCTCACTTTATTAATAGTCAGTTAAAACATAGCCATATGCACGAGTACGTCCATCAGGGTCTTTTTGTAAGTAAACCCCTTGGATTTCAGGTGCAAAGCCAGGTAATGTGTTGATACCTTCTTCTAATGCAAGGAAGTATTTTTGTGCAGTTGAACTCCATCTTTCTCCTGGAACCACACATAACACACCTGGAGGATAAGGTAACGCACCTTCCGCAGCCACACGACCAACAATGTCTGTTAATGGAACAAGTTCAACTTTGTTACGAACGAATTCAATATTCGCATCGTGTGGATTTAACGCATATTCCGGTAATGTTGCTTTGCGGAATAGGTCTTTTTGAAGTTGTTTTACATTACGGCTTACATAAAGGTCATGCATTTCTTGGCATAATTGACGGATGGTGTAGCCTTTATAACGGTCTTCATTGTTTTTATACACAGTTGGCAATACATCTTTTAATAAAGAGTCTTGTTTAATGTGTTTTTCAAACAAGGCGATTTGAGCAACCAAAGTTTGCATTTTGGTGAGGGTTTCTGCCGGAGTGAGCAAGAATAAGATTGAGTTCAAGTCACATTTTTCCGGAATAATACCGTTTTCACGTAAGTAGTTTGCAAGAATGGTCGCTGGAATACCGAAGTCTTCATATTCACCATTTTCTAAGCTGATACCTGGAGTGGTAAGCAAGAATTTACATGGGTCAACGAAGTATTGTTCATCAGCATAGCCTTCA
>CABSXY010000047.1 GCA_902481695.1 uncultured Haemophilus sp.
GGCAGACCATTGCCGTATTGGGCAGCGGATTAGATCACATTTACCCCGCTAAACATCGCCGATTAGCCGAGCAAATTATCGAAAATAACGGGGCATTAGTTTCTGAATTTATCCCTACGCAAGCACCTATTGCCGAAAATTTTCCTCGCCGTAATCGCATTATCAGTGGGCTTTCATTAGGAACATTAGTCATTGAAGCCACAGAGAAAAGCGGATCACTCATTACAGCACGTTATGCCTTAGAACAAAATCGTGATATTTTTGCGCTGCCGGGGAATATTCAAAGTGAATACAGTCAAGGCTGCCATAAATTGATTAAGCAAGGGGCAATGTTAGTGGAAAATGTCAAAGATATTTTAGATAGCCTCAACCATAGTGTTATTTTTCAGCCACTAGTACATAATACGCAAATTAATAAGCCGATAGCTCAACCACTAACAGCAAAAACACCAGCTGTGGAGCCGAGTCATCCTGAACTTTATCAACATATCAGTTATACACCAATAAGCCTTGATGATTTATCTGTAGCACTGAACTTGCCGGTGGATTCACTTTTAGTACAGTTATTAGATTTAGAGTTACAAGACTTAATCGTCAATGAGAATGGACTCTATAAGCGGATAGCATAAACGGGGTAGAGTAAGGAGACTATCCTGTGCTAAGATACGGTTCAGTTTTAGAAAGGAGAACCTATGTTAGCCATTATTTCCCCGGCAAAAACCTTAGATTTTGAAAGTGTGGTCAGAAATCTTCCTGTTTCTCAACCGCACTTGACGGATTATAGTGAGCAACTGATTGAAATCTGTCGTCAATTATCTCCCCAAGATCTTTCTTCCTTAATGTCTATCAGCGATAAACTTGCGGGCTTAAATGCCGCTCGTTTTGCTGAATGGACAAAATCTCACAACGAAAAAAATTCACGCGCAGCCATTTGGGCATTCAAAGGTGATGTTTACACCGGTTTGGATGCGGATAGCTTATCTGATGAAGATGTGCAATTCGCACAACGCCATTTACGTATGCTTTCTGGCTTATATGGCTTACTTAAACCCCTTGATTTAATGCAACCTTACCGCTTGGAAATGGGCACGAAGTTAGCGAATCCAAAAGGGAAAGATCTTTATGCTTTTTGGGGTAACATCATCACTCAATCCGTGCAACAAGCGCTTGATGAGCAAGGCGATCGTATTTTGATCAATTTAGCCTCCGATGAATACTATAAATCAGTAAAAGAAAGCCAATTAGATGCACAGATTATTAAGCCTGTTTTCTTAGATAATAAGAATGGTAAATACAAAGTGGTCAGCTTTTATGCGAAAAAAGCCCGTGGTTTAATGTGTCGTTTTATCATTCAAAATCGTTTGGAACGTGTTGAACAACTGAAAGAGTTTGACCTTGGTGGTTATTGGTTTGATGCGACATCCTCAACTGAAAAAGAATTTGTATTTAAGCGAGATATCAATGAATAAAATCCTGGTTATATTGACCGCACTTTTACTCTCAGGTTGTGCGGCAAAAGTGAGTCAGCTTCAAACACCTGAAAAAATTGAGTATAACGGTAAAACCTATAAACTTACTGCAAGCCAAGATTTGGATACGATTGCGCGCTATGTTTATCTTGCCGAGCCAGATACCTTAGAAAATTGGCAATCTCAAATTGAAGTGTTGCTTGATCGTGATTTATCCCGTTCTATTGAGCAACGCGTAGCATTGCGTGAGAAGGTATACCGTAATTTAGGCGTGACAGATTTCAAAATTCTTGCGAATTCAACGAATCCGAAAAAGCCCGCTACTGAGTTAAATGGTTATGTCATTTATGCTCCGACAGAACAAAATCCGTCTTGGCAAGTGGATATTGCGAAAGGGAAAAATATTTCCCATTGTGGTTTTGTGCAATACCAATATTCCCAAAAAGTGGAAATGAAAAAGTTTCAGCGTTTAAGCAAAGTAAAAATTGTGAAAAATTTACAAAAGTATCTTGTCGCAAAAGAAAGTAAAACATTACAAAAAGCGGATCTTTCTTGGAAATGTGAAAGTGCTTTCCATCACTAAAACTTATACTAGATCAAATTCCGCGTAAATTTTAAAAATTTTTCTAGAGCAGAAATAATGGATGGTGTAATCTTAGCACCAATTGTTCTTAAGAATTCAAAGTAGGTAAATATGATTAAAAAAATTGCTGTATTAACCAGTGGTGGTGATGCACCAGGTATGAATGCTGCCATCCGTGGCGTTGTTCGTGCAGCTCTTGCAGAAGGGCTTGAAGTATTTGGGATTTATGACGGTTATCAAGGCTTATATAATAATAAAATCCAACAGTTAAACCGTTATAATGTATCAGATATTATTAACCGTGGTGGTACATTCTTAGGTTCTGCTCGTTTCCCTGAATTTAAGGATCCTGCCGTACGTGAGAAATGTGCAGAAATTTTACGTTCACATGGTATTGATGCCTTAGTTGTTATTGGTGGTGACGGTTCTTACATGGGGGCTAAATTGCTTACTGAAGAACATGGTTTCCCTTGCGTAGGTATCCCTGGCACAATTGATAACGATGTGGCTGGAACAGATTACACAATCGGTTATGAAACCGCACTACAAACAGCGGTGGATGCGATTGACCGTTTACGTGACACTTCAAGTTCTCACCAACGTATTTCTATCGTGGAAATCATGGGTCGTCACTGTAGTGACTTAACCATTTCTGCAGGTATTGCCGGTGGTTGTGAATACATTGTGGCATCTGAAGTGGAATTTAATCGTGAAGAATTAATTCGCCAAATTGAACGCAGTATTATTCGTGGAAAACGCCATGCCATTATTGCGATTACTGAATTAATCACTGATGTACATTCTCTTGCTCGTGAGATTGAAGCTCGTGTAGGCCATGAAACCCGTGCTACCGTATTAGGCCATATTCAACGTGGTGGTTCACCTTGTGCCTTCGACCGTATTTTAGCTTCACGTATGGGCGTATATGCGGTAGATATATTGCTACAAGGTAAAGGCGGCTATTGTGTGGGTATTCAAAATGAAAAATTAGTTCACCACGATATCATTGATGCGATCAACAATATGCGTCGTGAATTTAAAGCCGATTGGTTAGAAATGGCTAAACGCTTAGAATAAGCTTCTAAAGGTTATTTAAAACAAAAGAAATCGGGCTAAAACAGTGGTTGTTTTAGCCCGATTTTTATATGCCTAGATTAGACTTTGAGTTTATTTTTCTTACGTTGCAGAATTAAAGAACGACAATCATAGGGGTTATCCGCATCTGCTTGGCGATATTCTTCAAACTCAATGTTCCATTCAGCCCAATTAATTTCAGGGAAGAAGGTATCTCCATCAATGTCAGCTTGAATTTGTGTGAGATATAGTTTATCTGCTTTAGGTAAATATTGTTTAAATAACTCTCCGCCGCCAATCAGCATAATTTCATCAAATTCTTTGACAAAATCAACCGCACTTTCAAAACTCTCTTTCCAGATGACACCTTCATGTTCGTAAGGCGTGCGTGAAAGGACAATATTGGTCCGTTTCGGTAGTGGGCGACCAATGCTTTCAAAGGTTTTACGGCCCATAATCACCGGTTTTCCCGTGGTGTTTTTACGAAACCAGGCTAAATCAGCAGGCAAGTGCCAAGGCATTTGATTATCTTTTCCGATGACGTTATTTTTTGTTGTCGCAACGATCAAACTTAATGTCATATTTTCTATCCTATTTTTCTTTTTTTGCATTATATCATAGCTATTCACAAAATCTGTATATGAGGTTGGATTTTTCGTGATTTTTATTTATTTTAGTGCTAATTTAACGCCAATTTACTATTTTTTTATTGAGGACAAACTATGTTGGCAAACTGCAAAACAATCGTCGTAAAATTTGGTACTAGCACATTAACGCATGGTTCCCCAAAATTAAATGCACCTCACATGGTTGATATTGTTCGCCAGATTGCCCAACTTCATCAAGCGGGTTTTCGTGTCGTGATTGTGACATCAGGGGCGATTGCCGCTGGACGACATTATTTAAATCATCCTCAACTTCCACCAACCATTGCGTCAAAACAGCTTCTAGCCGCAGTAGGGCAGAGTCAGCTGATTCAAGCCTGGGAAAAATTATTTGCGATTTATGATATTCATATTGGACAAATTTTATTAACTCGTGCTGATATTGAAGACCGTGAACGTTTTTTAAATGCGCGCGATACATTACATGCCCTGTTAGACAATCATATTATTCCTGTGATTAACGAGAATGATGCGGTGGCAACAGCTGAGATTAAAGTAGGAGATAATGATAACTTATCTGCATTAGTCGCGATTTTAGTGCAAGCGGAACAACTTTATTTATTAACAGATCAACAAGGTTTGTACGAAAGCGATCCTCGTAAAAATCCAGATGCGAAATTAATTCCTGTGGTTGAGCAAATTACCGACCATATTCGTTCTATTGCAGGCGGTAGCGGTACAAACCTTGGTACTGGCGGGATGAGTACAAAAATAATTGCGGCAGATGTAGCAACGCGTTCGGGCATTGAAACCATTATTGCGCCAGGTAGCCGACCTGATGTGATTGTGGATTTAGCCTACGATAAACCAATTGGCACAAAATTTATTGCGCATCATTCAGATCGTCTCGAAAGCCGTAAACAATGGTTATTTGCAGCACCATCAGCGGGTGTGCTGACCATTGATGAAGGCGCTGAAAATGCCATGTTAGTACAGAATAAATCGTTACTGCCTGCAGGAATTACGGCTGTGGAAGGGCGTTTCTCACGTGGTGAAGTCGTCAAAATTAAGAATACCTCAGGTAAAGTGATTGCACTCGGTATGCCTCGTTATAACAGCGATGCGTTGGAATTAATCAAAGGGAAAAAATCCCAAGATATTGAGCAAATTCTTGGTTATGAATACGGGGCTGTTGCGTTACATCGTGATGACATGATTGTGCTATAGCTTAAAATAGAAATCGGATCTCTCATATTTTCTGAACCTTCCTTTTATTTTGTCGGTCTATAAAACCATAAAAAGGGCAATAACCCGATATTAAGTAGTAAAAGGAGACAACATGAGATTAATAGCGACCGTTTTAGCTGTTGGGCTATTAAGTGCTTGTACGCAGGGCTATTATGTAAAACATCGTAGCCCAATTTCAGTGAGCAAACACGTAAAACGTTTAAATACGACGGCTTGTCATGATAAAGATGACTGGTATTTAGATGGTTATCGTGTCGGGAAAGATTTCCAAGCACAAAGCCAATCCCAACTGAATAAACGAATTAACTTTTGTGGCCGACGAATACCTGAAGAACTACGAACCGCATGGTTTAATGGTTTTGATGCAGGTTCAGATGGTGTTCAGATTGATATAGAGGGTTATGATGAGGAGGCGATCTTAACCTATGATTATGACGATGATGATCGTTATAGCGAAGACGAAGAAGAATAAAAAAGTGCGGTTAATTTTAACCGCACTTTTTCGTTTTAAAGGATGTCGAGTAATTCGACTTCAAACACTAAGGTTGAGAATGGTGGGATAGATGCGCCTGCACCACGTTCGCCGTAAGCCAGTTCGTGTGGAATAGTGAGTTTCCATTTAGAACCAACAGGCATCATTTGTAATGCTTCAACCCAACCACGAATTACGCCATTTACTGGGAATTCAGCCGGTGTACCACGTGCAACAGAGCTATCGAATACAGTACCATCTGGTAATGTACCTGTGTAGTGAACACGTACTTTGTCCGTTGCAGATGGTTTGTTACCGTTACCTTCAGTTAAAATTTCGTATTGTAAACCGCTGTCAGTCACTTTTACGCCCGCTTTTTTCGCGTTTTCTTCTAAGAATTTTTTACCTTCTTCTTCAATCGCTTTGAATTTCGCTTGTTGTGCTTCAGCTGCTTGTTGTTGAAGCGCTTGAACAGAATGCATTAAATCATTAATTTCTAATGCAGGTTGATTACGATTTAACGCATCGAAAATGCCTTTTGCTACCGCTTCAACAGAAATATCCATTTGGCTATCTGCTAATTGTTGACCGATTTGTAAACCGATACCGTAGCTGCCTTTTTCAGAAATACTTTCTAATTTTACTTGTTCAAAAATTTGAGCTGTCATTGTTTTTTCCTTTGTTGTAAAACTATTTTTTCAATGCCAAGATTTCACCCATGCGAACAGGTTCATCAACACTTAAATGATCGGCAATTTGCACTTGATCGGCTTGGAATAAATTAATCACGGTAGAACCAAGTTGGAACCAACCCATTTCTTGACCTTTGCTTAATTTAACCGCACTTTCACCTTCATAAGTCCACACTTTTACTTCGTTATGACGTGGTGGGTTAATGACACCAGCCCAAACAGTGCCGATACTTGCAGTAATTGTTGCACCTACTAAGATTTGTACCATGGTGCCGAATTCAGTATCAAAGACACAAATCACACGTTCATTACGTGCGAAGAGGTTCGGCACATGTTTCGCTAAAAATGGATTGACGGAGAATAAATCACCTGGCACGTAAATCATTTTGCGAAGTGTACCATCACATGGCATATGCACACGGTGATAATCACGTGGTGATAAATAAGTGGTGACGAATTCCCCATTTTTAAAGGTCTCGGTTAAATCTTTATCTTCCGCTAATAAATCGTTTAAGCTGAAGAAGTGACCTTTTGCTTGTAATAGGCGATCATCATCAATGTGTCCACATTCACTTACACGGCCATCCGCAGGGCAACAAAGTGCGGTTGGATTTTGGTTAATTGGTCGTGCATTTTCTTTTAATGGACGGATAAAGAATTCATTAAAACTGGCGTAATCACTGAATTTTTCTTTTTCAGCAATGCTCATATCAATGTTGTATTTTTTTGCAAACGCTTTAATCACAAAATGTGTCACTGCGCCCCATTTTTGTTTAGCTAACCAACCTGCTGCTTGTGTCATATAGATTTGAGGCATCACATATTGAAATGCAACTTTTAGGCGTTGCCAATAAGAAATTGGGTTCATTGATTTCTCCGATAAGATTAAAAAGTTGGGCGATTATAACAACTTATTTCACTTGCGCAATGTTAGTTGATATTTTTGCGTAAGATCAAAGCAATAAGCCGACATTTGCCGGCTTATTTTTATGTTTATAAAATCATTTTGACTAATTTATCTGCTTGAATCCGCGCAAATTTCTTCAAGAGTTTTTGCACCGGTTCAGGATATTGCGTTAATTCTTCTAATTCAGAATAATCTTGCAATACTTTGGTATGTTGGCGGATGTGCGATAATTCTTGTTCCACTTGAGGCAGAAGTTCTTGTTTTGGATCGTGGATTAATAATCCATTTTCCGCATCTAAACGCCATGCACGAGGATTCAGGTTGTTCCCTGTTAAAAGAATATACTGATTGTCCACCCAAACACCTTTGAGATGATAGGTGTTATCGCCGTCTTTCCATAAACGCACCGTTAAATGGCCATTTTTAATGTAAGCATCAAATTTCTCGCAGAAACGACGAAGATTGCTTTCATATAAATAAGGCAATGCACCTGCCATTTTAAACGGCTGCTCTGGTGGAATATAGAAATCGTTCGCGACTTTATCACCCACGATAATTTCGACACGCTTTCCTTGCTCTAATAAGCGGGCAAGTTTACTTCTTAGTGTGCGCGGGAAGTTGAAATAAGGCGTACAAATCACCAATTTTTCCTGCACTTGTAAGAATAAATCTTCGATAACTTGATTTAATTCATTGCCTGATGCACCTAAACCAAAAAGTGGTGAAATGGTTAAAACATCGGAAAAACCAACCGCACTTTCTAGCTGATATTCAGCATGGGCAGATAAGTTTTTACGATAAGCTTTTATTGCACTACGAATTTCTTTGGTGCGAGGGCGATTAGCCACATCTAATGGATGTACCGCACTGAAATCCAATAAATAATCATTGATGAAATTAACCATAGAGTCTGCCAGTGCAGCATTATGGATTTTTTGATAGCGGTCATAACGGTATTTATCTTGTTGTTGTAAATACACGTTATTGATGCTTGCGCCGCTATAAAGCACGGTATCGTCAAAGACAAAGCCTTTAATATGCAACACGCCGAAGACTTCACGGGTATTAATAGGCACACCGAAGAACATATTCGGTTCATCGGGAAGTTGATAGGTTTGGCGTTGTTCACAATACCAATCAGCGTTAGTAGCAGATTTTTCTGCACCGAGTAAATTGCGTTGTCCGCGATGCCAATCCACTAAAATTTTCACATCCAATTCTGGATGATCTTGTTTTACGCGATAAATTTCATTGAGAATTTCTTGGCCCGCTTCATCTTTTTGCCAATAAAGTGCGGTCACGTAAATGCGTTTTTTAGCTTGGCGAATTAATTCTATAATTTGTGCTTTGAATTCAAGCGGACTAAACAGAAACTCAACCTGCTCTGCCTGTAAAGGAAGAAAAGGTAAATTTTTTAAATTTTGTTCTGCTCGTTTAGCTTTATTGATTAACATAATCGATCTCTACACTAAAAATTAATGCTCTAGTTTACAATATTTCCTTTGTGGATTGATAGAAAAAAGGTTTTTTTTCGTTATAATGCTCACAAATTTTCGCATTTTTTGGCGAATTATTATCCAATTTTTCCTTCGAGAAGCAAATTATGAGCAATTCACGCAAACCATCATTCCAAACTAATTCCACCAAATCTTTTCAAGAGCATAGCCCAAAACGTGCATTTAATGACAAAGAACGTCGCTTTGATGATCGTCGTAATAATGAAAAACGTGAGGGAAATCGACCGCACTTTGATAAAAAACGGGATGATCGCAAACCTTCTCGTGGCTTCCAACAGCAAGAAGTGAGAGAACCGAAAATTGCTGAACTTTCATTAAATAAAGCCAACGGTGAAAGTGGCTCGGTAAAAGTAACAGTAAAAAGTACTGGCGTGAGTTATAAAGCGAAAGAAAAGAAAACGGGCGCATTATCACCACGAGCACCGGAGAAAATTAAAAAGAACCGTGCTGAAGAAATGAAAGTGTATGGCGAAAATGCGTGCTTAGAATTGTTTGCAGAACGTCCAGAGAGCATCGTTCGCGTATGGGCAACGGTGCAAATGGCGCATCGAATTGGCGAGATTTTCAGTTATTTAGCCGCGAATAAAAAAGTGTATCACGTGGTGGATAGCGATGAGCTGAGCTTAGTGAGTGGTACCGAGCATCATGGCGGCATTTGTATGTTAGTGAAGAAACAACGTACTTTCTCTTTGCAAGGTTATTTAGATGTACCGCGTCAAGAAGACTGCTTAGTCGTGCTTGATCAAGTCAATAATGCGCAGAACCTAGGTGGCGTTGTGCGTACTTGTGCCTTCTATGGCATTAAAAATGTGGTAACAAATCAAGTTGAACAGCTTTATGCACCGGCTGCGATGCGTGTAGCTGAAGGCGGGATGGAGCATATTCGTATTTTAGAAACAGAAAGTACTGAAATCGCTTTAGAGGCTTTACGTAAGGCTGGCTATCAGATTATTCATGTATCAACCAATAAACAAGGTGTGGCGTTGGAACAACTCAAATTTGCAGAGAAAGTCGCGTTGGTATTGAGTGAAGGTAGTACGGACGATATTCGTGAGAAACAAGATGTAAATGTGCGTCTTTCTTTAAGTAATCCATTAAAAACAGGACTAAATATTGCGGTAAATGCAGGGATTTTATTAGCACATTGGTATGTGAAATAACCTTAAGTGCGGTTATTTTTAGGTTTGTTTTGGGGGCTGACATCTGTCAGCCCTTTTTCTTTTTCAAAATTGTATGGGATTCAAATTTTGATATTTCTTTTAAAAGCCTTTGGGGGGAATCAGACAAAAGATCTATACTATTTCTAGTTGTTATTTAACAGGGAGTTTTTATGCCTGAACGTTCAGCAAACATCAGTACACACGATCCTTTCGGGAGCTTATTAGGCTATGCGCCGGGTGGCATTGCGATTTATTCATCCGATTATCATACAGCCGATGAGAAAGAGTATCCGGATGATGCTGCCTTTCGCAGTTATTTAGGAAGAGAGTACATGGGCTACAAATGGCAGTGTGTGGAATTTGTGCGCCGTTATTTATACCTCAATCATGGCATGGTGTTTACTGATGTGGGAATGGCTTACGAGATCTTTTCTCTACGATTTTTACGTCAAGTGGTCAATGATGCCTTATTACCCTTACAAGCCTTTGCAAATGGCTGCAAACGTAAGCCTGAAGCAGGAGCCCTTTTAATTTGGCAAGAGGGAGGCGAATTTAAACATACGGGGCATGTGGCGATCATTACCGAAGTCTTAGAGGATAAAATCCGTATTGCTGAGCAAAACGTGATTCACTCTCGCTTACCTAGCGGGCAGCAATGGACGCGTGAATTACCGATGACAGTTTCTGAAACAGGCTATTTTTTGCATGATACCTTTGATGATACTGAAATTTTAGGTTGGATGATCCAAACGGAAGACACCGAATACAGTCTGCCGCAGCCAACGCCAGAAAAAGAGAAACTTGAAATTCATGCAGAACATATTGAAAACAACGGTCAGTTTGAGCATAAATGGCTGAATGAGCAAAATGAATTTGAAGCTGCC
>CABSXY010000048.1 GCA_902481695.1 uncultured Haemophilus sp.
TTACACTCCACCAATTAGGAAATTCTAAAATTGGCGGTCGTGGTGGATACGACATTTGATCTTCGATTGAAGGTGTTGTTGCAAAAGCCGAGACGGATAAAGCACATAAAGCTAATGTAAGTAATTTTTTCATTTTTATTTCTTGTGAAAAATTTTGTGAGGTTTATCTTCTCTTTATTGTAAAAGCATATTACTAAGCAAGCTTTTAGTTAAAAAACTTTGCATCTATACCATATAGCACATCTAAATCATGCTGTGGTAAGAAGTCTTTTTCTTTTACTTGATATTGCACAACTTTGTCATTTTGCAGTACTTTTTTCACTTCGCCTTTACCTTTCCAGCAGAAAGAAACAATCTGATCTTTGGGTCTTTCAATGGTAAGCGTAAAATCCGCAATAGGTTTTGCCCAGTTTGCTCCAGTTTTGAGAATATAACCTAGCTCACGGTAGTATATCCCTTGATTAGATTTTGCTTTTACTGATTTTTTAAATGATGGATCAATACAAAAAGTATCGGCAAACTTTTTATAATCCACGAGATCATGAAGCCCCATGCCAGATCCTAAAAGAGGGAGATATTCGTGCTGAATTTGAGTAATCGAATTGGCTTTAAAGGTTTGTTGCCAGCTATAAATGATTTGTCCACCCCAAGTGATATCCTGGCTATCCTCAAAGTCTTTGTATGAATATTTAGCAAGACGTGGATCCTGACATTTCAAGATTTTCTTATCTGCAGAATCAGATTTACGCAACCAAGGCTCCATTAACTCTTCTTCAGTTAAACCACAGGCACGAAGAATGTCCGTGACATCATGTGAAACCAATTCTCTTTTCTCTGGATCATCTTCATTTTTGGTTTCGTAAAAGAATGCGCGTACATGAGTCGTCGGTTTGATTTCTTTGCCATTCGCATAAATCTTAAAAGAATTGATTAAACTTTGGGTGTCAGCAAAATCACTGTAATCGTGCAGCATCACTTCCGGTAATGGGAATAGCACCGTCTCAGTAATGTCTTTATCGGTTAGATTGCGATATTCATATTTCACCTTAATTTTATCTTGGCTGATAAATAGGTTTTCCTTTTGCATCGCAATATGCTCATTTTTAATATATTCCACACCACCAGTAGAGACCGTTCCCGTACTGTCGTTAGCTTGAGCCATAAATGGAAGACAAAGAATCGTTAAGAGAAGAGACTTTTTCATGATTGGTGTTCCTTGTAAAAAGTGAGAAAAATTTGACCGCTCTTGTGGTAAGGCAAATAACGTATTGTATATTTTTCAAATACGCTACAAACTAAAATAATTTTTGTTTTGCTTGGCTAATTTTAAAACCGTGTTTTTCTTGGTTTGAGCAAGTTAATGAATCCCCAGAAGCAGTGCATTGCCAGCCTTTGCCTTTAATTGTTTCGCCGTCTTTTAAGATCTGAGAGTCTGGCACAGCGGGGGTGTCACTTGCACAAACAAGTGAGGCTTTTCCTGTAGCGCCAACAGAAAATAGCTCGCCCCATTCGAATTCACAATCTTTCGGACGAGGTAAAATCGGTTTTCCTTTGATTGTGGTAACACATTCAACTTTGGGGTTTAGACCAGGAATGTCGCCAGAGCAATAAATAGCGTCATTAGCCGTGCGAAAACTGATAAAAGAGTCTGAGTTTGATGCTGTTTCTATTCGCGGGGTTAAGGCAAAGCTAGAAACAGAGAAAGTACATAAAGCGAATAAAAATAACTTTTTCATGATGAATCCTTATGAATGGCGGAATTGGTAAAATTCCTACAAAATTTAACCTCTTGTAAGCCCTTTTGAATTGCTAGGTTATGAGTTTACTTGTTTTATTTCTTACAATAAAGGTAGGATAATAAACTTAACAATAATGGGCATAAAAAATAAATATAAACCGATGAGGTTTGGAATATGCCATCATAATTGGTGCCTTGTAGCCCATTCAAATTAAATAAATATTTCCCGAATACTCCAGCTTCAGCCATCCATAGTAACATCGCAAAGCGACGATAAAAACGTTGAAAAATAGCAAAAAAGAGATAGCTAAAAGTGGTAATGGCAATAAGTTTAAAATAGATATTAATAGAATGATTTAGACTATTAGCCACAGGCTCGTTGAATGCTAAATTATAACCAATGACTTGCACCCAACGCACGCCAAAGTTGAACCAGAAATAAGCACTAAATAACAAGACGATGAAATGCGTTAAAAAAAGTAAAAATTTCATATTGGAATGTCTCAAAAGTATGAAATATTTTTTATGGTATCTTCTTTATTCACTTTAAATTATGAATATTGCTCTTGTGGACCATAATAAGTCGTTAAGGTTAGGACGATCATACTGTTTATTTAGAATAGATCAATACTTTATTAAAATGCTCAGATAAATGTCTTTCTAAAATACTAGGATATTTCTTAAAGAGATAGGCAAATAATAGACAAATACCTTTATGCCCCGTACTATGTTTCTTTTTCTTTGGTATCGTTTATGACTCGAATTAATCTTGTTCCGCCTGAGGAGCTTTGTGATCAACATCTTTTAGCTGAACATCGTGAATTAACCCGTATTCCTAATGCAGTGGCGAAAGGTAAATATCACTTAAAAGGACAGCCTGCAGAATATAAGTTGGGGGAAGGGCATGTGCGCTTTTTCTTTAATAAATTGGCGTTTTTAAAGAAACGGTATGATGCATTGCATGCGGAATGTAAGGCGCGAGGTTTTAACGTGCAGTATATTTGGAATGAAACGTTACCCGATGATCCAAGTTTATGGTTGGACTATGAAGCCACAGAGGCGGCGTTACAGATTAATCGGGAACGTATTCAGGAACGAATGCCATTAAAGGCGAGATTTACACCGCATCTTTCAAAGAGCGGTCAAAAATAAAGGAGTTTTCACTTATGAAAGGCAGTGAGAATATAAAAAAGGTGAGCATCGCTCACCTTATGAATTGTTTAATCTTTCAATTTAATAAAAAACGTACCACTAGGTATGATAGGCAAATAGTTTTTATGGAAATCCATAAAGGTTTTTTGTGGGTCTATGTCTTCAAAAAGTTTTGGGTAAAGTGCTTTTGCCATAAATTGAGCGGCTGCTAGATCACTTAGTGAGCGAGAAGCCGTATGATAAATACCGTAAACACGGTGGTTTTTAACTGCAGGTAAATCTTGCCACCCTGCACGGGTTAAGAAACCTTTTAGGCGTTTTTGTGCATCCTGTTCATTGATGTTTATTCCCATCGCCATCATTTCATTGTTAGTTTCATGCCCCATTTCTGTGCCAGAAATCATAATCACTTCAGGTTGTGCGGCAAGAAGTTGTTCTGGATTAATTGGTCCCCAATTTTCGACAAAAGGCGCGCTTACGTTATCCCCGCCAACAGTTTCAGCAATAGCACCCCACATATTTTTACCAAAGGTAAAGCTATATTCACTAGGACCTTTATTGCCAAATTCTACATAGATTTTAGGTTTAGGTAGGTTAGCCTCTTTTACACGTTTTTGAATATCAGTAATGCCTTGAGCATATTCATCTGCAATTTTATTTGCTCGTTCTTCGGTACCTGCAAGTTGCCCAAAAATCTTTGCGCTTTGGGTGTGTCGTTCTACACTTTGAGCATTAAAATCGACAACAATAATTGGAACGCCAGCTTGTTCTAACTTTGGTAGTTCGGAACCAATAGTTTGATATTGCCATTCTGCAAGAATCAATACATCAGGTTTTAATGCCAAGGTTTTTTCGGTTGAGAAAGTTCCTGTATTTACATTACCAATATCAGCAATATTTTTGAGTTCAGGCATTTTTTCAGAAAACAATGCCCAACTTCCTGGATTAAATTTTTCCCAAAATTCACGTGAGATACCTTTAACATATTTAAAATTTTCAACACCCGTAACAGCAATGTAATCAGGATAGTAAAAGCCTAACACGGCATTTTTTACGGGCACATCAACGTTAACTTCTCGTCCTAATACATCTTTGATTGTTTTTATTTCTGCTTGAGTAGTGATACCAAAAGTCAGTAATAGAACGGCCAAAATTAAACGAATTGTTGATTTTTTTTGCATATAAACTCCTGTCTGAATAAAACATCAGAATATTGCCATAAATAAGAATTATTATCAAATTTAGATGTTATAAAGTGATAATACAAGAAATGCTGTTGAAGGGTAAAATAGGCATATATCTAGAAAAAACATATTTCGCATTTAAAATTGGAAGTGCGGTCAAAACTTAGTAAGTTTTCACTTCTCCTTGAGTTGGACTAAAGGAGAAGTGAATGTGGGAGAATTATTTATATTCAACCACGATATCGCTTTCGCTGACGGTATCGCCATAAACTGGCAATAATGTCTTTTCATAAGCTTGTTTTAAACGCCCATCTTTGCCTAAGGTTTGGATTTCGTTATTTAACCAATTTAACAATTCAGGTGCATCTTTGCGAACAGCTGGTGCAATAACATCTTGATCACCAAAGTTTTTTACGCCCACGGTATAACCTGGATTTTGTTTTGCCCAAGCGAATAAGAAGGTATTGTCATTAGATAATGCATCACCTCGACCATCACGTAAGGCTTCAAAGGTTTCGGTATTTTGTTCGAATTTCAATAACTTCACATCTGGATAGTTTTTGGTGAAGAAAATATCAGCCGTGGTGCCTTTATCTACGATTAAAGTTTTGCCTTTTAATTGTTCAAGATCAGTAATGACTGAGCCATCTTTTGAAACAACACCTAATGCCACTTTCATATATGGATTAGCAAAATCTACCACTTCTTTACGAGCTGGTGTAACAGTGAAGTTAGCTAAGATAATATCAACTTTCTTAGAAAGTAAGTATTCTGCACGGTTTGCGGCATCCACTAAAACAAATTCCACTTTGTTTTCGTCACCTAATAAATCTTTACCGATCGCTTTACCAATTTCGACATCAAAACCTTGGCTTTTGCCTTGCGCATCTACATAACCAAATGGTGGTTTATCGCTAAATACACCAATGCGCACTTTGCCATCTTTTTGTATTTGCTCAAGGCTTGAAACTGTTTTTGCCCCATCTTTAGCCGGCTCTTTATCATTACACGCGGTTAAACCAAATGCTAAGGTTGCAGTGGCTAAAAGTGCGGTCAATGTTTTAAATGTTTTCTTCATAGTTTGTCCCTCTCGGTTCATAATTTAAGATATTTAAGAATGTTTTCGCACGATCCGTGGTTGGATTCGTGAAGAAATCTTCCGGTTTTGCTTGTTCAATAATTTGCCCTTTATCCATAAACACAATGCGATTAGCCACTTGGCGAGCAAAGTTCATTTCATGGGTAACGATAAGCATCGTCATGCCATCTTTGGCAAGACCTAAAATTACATCAAGTACTTCACGTACCATTTCAGGGTCAAGGGCAGCGGTCACTTCATCGAACAGAATAATTTCAGGGTTCATGCAAAGTGAACGAACAATGGCAATTCGCTGTTTTTGCCCACCGGACAATTCACGTGGATAGGCATTTTTTCGATCATATAGGCCTACACGTTTAAGTAACTCATCGGCTTGTTTTTCAGCTTCTGCACGATCGCGTTTTTGTACTTTTAAAGGGCCGAGCAAAATATTGTCAATCACTGATAAATGAGCAAAGAGTTCATAACTTTGGAATACCATCCCAATGCGTTGACGTGCTTTGACCCAAGGAATGTCTTTGCCTAATTCGCCTGTATTTTGCAGCAAAATCTGACCGCTCTTTATTTCCTCTAGTCCATTTAGGCAGCGTAAAAAAGTACTTTTACCACAACCCGATGGACCTAAAATAACGACAACTTCGCCTTTCTCTATAGAAAGATTGATGCCTTTGAGTGCTTCTACATCACCGTAATTTTTGACGAGGTTTTTAATTTCTAATAATGCCATGTGTTTTCCTAATAAAAATTAACTTTCCCAACGGGTTTCTAAATAACGGGAAAATAAGGATAGCGGGTAACAAATCACAAAATATAAACCGAAAATGACACCGTAAATCCAAAGCGCCGCCGATTGATTACTAAATAATGAATGCTCGATAATTTGTTGACCGACTTTTATCACTTCTACTACACCGATTAACATTGCCAAGGAACTGGTTTTTACCATGCGGGTAAAGAGGTTAATAGCACTTGGTGTCACACGTTTTAAACTTTGTGGCAGTAAAATATACACAAAGGTTTGAAACGGCGTTAAACCTAAAGCGTAGGCTGATTCCACTTGATGTTTTTCAATGGAAGTTAATGCACCACGCACTAAATCCCCCATTTCTGCCGTTCCCCAGAAAATAAACACCAAAATACATACAGAGATGCCATCTAAGTGAATATCAAACCACTTTGCTAAACCGAAATAAGCGAGAAAAAGTAACGCTAATAATGGAATGATGCGTACAAATTCTAAATAAAAGCGGCAAATGGCATTGATAATTGGGTTTCTGCTCGTCATGATTACGCCAAAAATCACACCTAAAATACAAGCGAAGAAGACAGAAACAAACGCAATCTCAGCCGTCACCCATAAACCGTTGAGCAAGCGTTCAATGTTGCTACCTTGGAATAATAACTCAAGCCCCATATTTTGCTCTCCGAGTACGGCGTTCTAAATGACCGATGAACAGAGACATCGGTAAGAGAATGATCAAATAAAACACCACTAATAAAAATAAGGCCTCATTGGTTTTGTAATCGAGCCCGATGACTTCTTTCGCTACAAACATGAGTTCAGCGACGGCGACAGCGCTGATCACTGAGGTTTCTTTCATTAAGAACAAACAATTTGCGCCAATTGCAGGGGTAGCAATCGCAAAGGCTTGTGGGAAAATGACATAGCGAAAAGCTTGATAAGGAGTTAGGCCGATACTTAAAGCTGATTCAATTTGTCCTTTTGATACCGCTTCCAAACCACCACGAAAGGCTTCTGCCATATAGCTTCCACCTAAAAATGCCAGGCCGATAATGCCGCAAGTAAATCCATCTAATTTCAGGCCAATTTTAGACAGCCCAAAATAGAGAAAAAATACTTGAATTAATAAAGGCGTATTACGAGAAAGCTCAATATAGCCTTTTACTAGCCAAGTTAATGATTTGACTTTGTAGGTGGTAATCACCGCACAAATCACACCAATCACCAGCGACAATAAAATGCCCCAAAAGGCGAGATGAAGCGTCATCAGCGTGGCATGAATAAAACGTGGTGTGACACTTAAAATATAATCCCAATTCATTTTTTATAATTTAATCGTTTGCGTAACGATATAGTAAAAAATTTTGAATCGGTGAGAAAAGAATGGAAATGCATTATTTATAATGAAATGTAATAAGAAGTGGGTTTTAAATAAAATAAGTGGTGATTAGGAATGAAAAAACGGGGCTTTATTCAGCCCCGTCGTTGTTTATTTTAATCACGTTTCGCAATAAGTGCGATTGGTTCTTCGTCTGTTTTTGGTTCATCTTGTATTTCAGCCGGTTTGTCTTGAATAGACATGGCTGATTTTAAACTGTCCTGACGAATTTTTTCCG
This sequence comes from uncultured Haemophilus sp., assembly GCA_902481695.1. GTDB lineage: Bacteria > Pseudomonadota > Gammaproteobacteria > Enterobacterales > Pasteurellaceae > Haemophilus_D. The sequence continues at coordinate 7,532 of CABSXY010000048.1, forward strand.
CTGCTTCTTTGTCGCCCGCTTGTTCAAACACATAAGACGCCATCATGACATCATTTGGTTGAAGTTGAGTTGGGCAAGCAGTAACTTCTTTAAATGCTTCTGCAGCTTTAGCAAAATCGTTATTACGCACATAAAGATAGCCTAATGCACGATTGAGACAACAACGTTGGCTTTCATCCGCACGTTTTGCGCGTTTTTCCACTAACTTAAGCAGTTTACTGTTATCTTCTGCTTGTAAACGGGTTATTTGCGTGCAAAGTTCAGGGCTAATTGGGGTGTTGTCACCCAATTTTTTCATGATTTCAAGCGTGAATTCATAAGCTGACTCATGATCGTTGCAATCGATCAAACGTTGAATTAAAGCTGTTTTTAATTCTAAGTCATTGCGACGACGACGCGGTTGAGCATCCCACCATGCCAGTAAGCCCTCAACACCTTCTTCATTCATTTTCTCATCTAACAAGCCATTTTCTGTTTCTTGTTGAAGCGCTTTAAATTCTTCTGCTGAGAATAAGCCAGAACCTTCGATTAAATCTAAGATGCCATCAAGTGCTTGATAAGCTTTGGAACGGCTATAAATTTCAGCCGCAAGTTTTAAGACTTCTTTGTTGCGATCTGACATTTCAAGCAAGCTATCAACAGAACTACGCGCTGCCGGTAATTTATTTTGTTGTAATAAAATACGGGTACGGGCAATTTCGACCAGTAGATTATCTGAACCGGCAAGCTCCGTCGCCTCAATTAAATAACGGTTTGCGCTGAATTCATCACCGCGTTGTTGAGCAGCTTCTGCGGCTTTAATCAGATTCAATACTGGCTCTGCAGAATGTTTCGCGTTTTTACCAATCAGTTTTTCTGCCTTGGCATAATCGCCTTCATTCATTTTCATCAAGCCTTCAAGAGTTTGACGTTGTGCTTTCACACGTTTACGGCGAGAAAACCAGTTATAGGTATTGCTACTTAAACGGAAGAAACGGGTAACAATCCATTCTAATGTATAAATTATCGCAAGTGCGACCACAAAGAAAATGACTAATGTGGTGAGCGACATTTCATATATGGTGTTTGCCGTTTCAACTCTGACATAACCTTGCTGACCGGATAGGTAAGGCCCTGCAATCAATCCGGCAAGTAAGGCGATCATTAAAAAGAGAACTCTAAACATTATCTATCCTTATTGTTGGGGTTCAGTTGCCGGTTGTGCAGCTGGTGCTTCAGCGGGTTTTTCTTCAGCTTTTGGCTCTTCCGCTTTCGCTTCAGGTGCTGGTTTTACTTCTTCTTTTCTTGGTGAATTATCAACCGCTTTTTCTGCTTCAATTTCCACTTTCTGCACATCTAAAGGTGTACGATTTAAGTACTTATCAAGCATACTTAAGCTTTGTAATTGGCTTGGCACATCCACATAGATGGATACTTCAGATAATTCATCCACTGATTTTAAGAAACTTTGAGTCACTTCAGCATTGGTATCAAAATAGCTACGAATCCAAGATGCAACAGCTTCTAAAGATTGTTTATAAAGTTCGTTTTGCTGACGAGGTACTGCCATAATCGCTAATTGTAAGCGTAAACGAATGTTTTCACGTAAATAGATATCTTGGTTTGGCGCTAATAATTCTTTGCGATCCGCACCATGTTTCGGTGAAATACGGATAAAGTGATTTAAGAAGGAAGTCGCACTTTTTTCTGCATTTTCCGCCCAGTCAGACAGGGAATCTGATAATTTTGTTGCATTTTGGTCATCACCGAAATTCACATCTAACACAGGTAGTTCATCAACCGTATTAGCTAATTGAGATAATTTTTGCATGACCGCATTTTGATCCACGCCAGCTACGGAGAGAAGTTGTTTCAGATCTTGATTGATTGCGCTACGGATAGCCGCAGATTGTGAGTTATTCACTTTAGCAAGAGTTTCATCAGCGAGTTTTAAGAGTGAAACCGCTGTATCCACATCGTTATCTAACACTAATTTGCGTAATGCATTGTTGAGCAAGAAATCTGCTTCTGAGAATAACCAATCAGTAGGCTGTTGAGCATTAGCTTGCGCGCTCACTTTATTAATTTGTGATTGTAAGCCAACTAACTCGTGTGATTTGGCATTGATTAGTTCTTCTACTTGCGCAATTTTGTTTTGCGTTGCTTTATTCGCAGACTCTAACTGAGCAAGCTGTGTGGTATCAAATTTTACTTCTTGAGCAGGTGCTGAAACCACCGTTTTATTATTGATTTGAGCTTCAAGTGCGGTCAATTTTTGTTGGAATTCATCTACTTGCTGTTGGCCAAAATAATAACCTGCACCACCCACGCCAAGTGCAATGAGAATAGCCAATAAACTTAATCCAGTACCACTTTTCTTCACAACGGTTTGTGTACGTGGCGCAACAGGCTCGCGATCTTCAGTTTGAATTTCCACTGCATCTGTTTCTTGGATTTCATCTGTCGTTTCAGGGGTTAATTTCTCTTTCGCCATATCTTTTCCTTAGTGAGAAAGGGGAGTTACTTCATTAAGTAAGGTATTAAGTAAACTTTGATTGTCCGCACCAGCGGAAACCACCACATTATGCCAACCTTGTTGTATTGCAACATCAGCAATGCGTTGGCTTACCGTGACTAAACAGCAATTTTTTAGCCAATTTTGTTCATTTTCAGGCACAAATTCGATTAACGCCTGCAAAATTTCAAGACTTGTTACTACAAGGGTTTGTACACCAGAACGAATACAAATACTGGTTTGCTCTTCGTTATTATAACTAATCGGTGTGCGTTGATAACATTCGACTGTATCAACAGTTGCACCGCATAGTGTGGCTTGTTCGCGCAGTAATTCTCGTCCGCCGTTGCCACGTAGAATTAACAAGTTCTTATCTGTTAATTCTGTCATTTGCGGTAAATTTAGCACGCCTTCGGTATTTTCCGATGTGATTGGATAACGAACAGTGCATTCAGTTTGACAGGAAAAATGCTGTGCCGTTCTATGTCCAACTGTAAAGTATTGTAAATCTTGACGCCAGCTAAAGCCAATATCTTTCAGGGTTTTATC